>NZ_DCEN01000017.1:10122-35551 GCF_002316955.1 Proteiniphilum sp. UBA1028 | reverse complement strand
GGCTCGTAGTTCTTAGCAATGGCAAGATAGATTAGTATGCCTCCGATAGCAATCATAATCAGATGCTGCCAGGTCATACCGGCAATGGCAGGCATCAATTGTTCTAAACCCATAAAATTTTATTTTTGTTGATTTTTTGTTTAATACAAAAATCCGAGCATCAACCCTGCAGCCACAGCAGATGCAATAACACCTGCCACATTGGGGCCCATGGCGTGCATCAGCAGGTGATTGGTAGAGTCGTACTCCAACCCAACAACCTGCGACATACGTGCCGAGCCGGGTACTGCCGATACACCCGCATTGCCAATCAGCGGATTGATTTTGTTCCCTTCTTTCAAAAACAGATTGAGGAACTTTACAAACAGAACGCCTGCGCAAGTGGCAATGATAAATGCCAACGCACCCAAAAAGAATATTTTCACCGATGCGGGTGTCAGAAAGGTGGTTGCCTGAGTGGAGACACCAACCATTAATCCAAGAAGAATGGTGACAATATCAATCATAGGTCCGCGGGCAGTCTCTGCCAGTCGCCGGGTTACCCCTGACTCTTTCAGCAGATTCCCAAAGAAGAGCATACCCAATAGGGGCAATCCGGAAGGAACCAGGAATGCTGTCAACAATAAACCAACAACCGGGAAGATGATCTTCTCATTTTGAGATACCACCCGTGCCGATTTCATGCGTATAAGCCGCTCTTTTTTTGTCGTGAGCAGCCTCATGCAGGGGGGTTGCAAAATTGGAATCAGTGCCATGTACGAGTAGGCCGATATGGCTACCGCTCCCAACAGGTGTGGGGCTAACTTTGAGGTAAGAAATATGGCCGTGGGCCCGTCTGCTCCTCCAATGATTCCGATCGATGCGGCCTCTGTCGGCTCAAATCCGAGCTGCAAAGCAATAATGTAAGCTCCGAAGATGCCAAACTGGCAGGCAGCACCGACGAGGACCAGCTTGGGATTTGAAATCAGGGAAGAAAAATCGGTCATGGCACCAATGCCAAGAAAGATCAACGGCGGATACCATCCTTTCTGTACGCCCTGATAGAGGATATTCAAGACCGATCCCTCTTCGTATATGCCAATTTCCATATTGGCAGAGAGATCAAACGGGATGTTGCCGATCAATATACCAAAACCAATGGGTACCAGTAGCAAAGGTTCGAATTCATAGCGGATAGCCAGGAATATAAACAGTACTCCAAACAGGATCATTATGATATGACCTGACTCTACGTTCGCAAATCCGGTGTAACTAATAAAGGTGTTTAGATTCTCAATTAAAAAGTCAAAAAAGTTTCCCATATTCTATCCTACTATAACAATCAGTTCAGATCCTTCCAAGACCGAATCTCCTTTTCTTACCTTAATCTCCTTGATGGTGCCGTCTCTATCCGCAATAATATTGTTTTCCATTTTCATGGCTTCCAGTATCAACAGTTTTTGTCCTTTTTTTACGGTATCGCCCACATTGCAGTTGATGTCGAGGATGATACCCGGAAGCGGAGATTTCAATGAATTGGCACTTGCATTTGCCGTATGTTTGATCACGGGGGTGCTTGATTCGGGTTGTGGCGAACCTGCCTGCGCCGGTTTTTTAAATGGCGATGATACTATTTTCTTTATCTTTTTCTCAATCTCAACCGTGTAGGGAATGCCATTTACTTCCACTTCTGCTGTCTCATCGGTCGTATTGTTAATGACCACGTTATAGAGACTGCCATTGATTCTGTATTTATATTGTTTCATTATGTGAAATTTATGTTTTTGTTGATTGAAACGTTTGCCTGTTTATCTTCGCGGAAGTTCTCTCAAACCGTAAATTTTAGAACTCCAGGGAGAATAGTTTTTGTTAATTTTGTTGATTGTGAGAATGGTATGTTCGAAATCATGCACGTCATTTTGTTCTTCATGCAGAGCCATAAATATGGCGCTAAGCACTTCTCCCGGTATACCTTGGGGATCCGGTTTGCCTGCTGTGGTTTCGACAGTTGTACTTTTCCCTCTTCTCTTTTCACTTATTCTAGTCGATGATTTTCCGACTATCTTGAAGACGATATACAGAACAAGGAGAGCACAAAATACTACTAACATTGATGTAATTGTCATAGATGCTCCAAATTTATCTTGTTGTTTAAATCTCTCGACCTTTTCATTCTTGTCGAGGGTGTAATTATTGGTGCTGGGAGTTACCTTTTTCAATCTGGTCAGCTGGAGGGTGCCGTCCTTGTCGTATTTGACCCCGTCCATTTCATAACCCCATGAAACATCTGCCAACTGTCCCTTGGGTATGATTATTTCGTCAATCAGCTTCGTACCACTTTCATCGAACAGAGCAATGTAATTGTCCTCCTCGGGGTCCAGTTCAAAACTAATGTGAAATGTTCCCTGATAGGGCTTGTTATTTGCCCAAAATAAGACATGTTGATGCGGTGCAATTCTGGTAAGTACATCGCCTCTGGGAATGGGATATTTTCTGGGGTTTGACTTGTCGTTGGTAAGAAAATATCCGCCGATATCCTGCGTTTTTGCAGTGTTGTTGAATATTTCAATCCATCCGCTTCTTTGCCCGTAATCATCCACATAATTTTCCTCATTGTTCACCAGTACCTCGTTAATTACCATGCGTGGGTTTTCAACGCGTTCGGAACAAGAAGTGAAAGGTAGAAGAAGTAGGAAAAGAAACAAAACAGAAGATGCCGGTAGTTTATTCATAATCCTTTCTTTTACAAGGGGAGGTTATCGTGTTTCTTTGCCGGATTCTGTAGCTTTTTCGTCTGTGTCTGCTGCAGGGCGCGAATCACGCGGAAACGGGTATTACGCGGTTCAATCACATCGTCGATATATCCATAGCGGGCAGCTTCATATGGGTTGGCAAACAGATCGTTGTACTCCTGTTTTTTTGATTCAATCACGGCGTTCTTTTTCTCTGCGTCCGTTTCTGTGGCTATCTCTTTGCTGTAGAGAACCTCCACCGCTCCATCGGCGCCCATGACGGCAATTTCGGCGCTGGGCCATGCATAATTGATGTCACCGCGGAGCTGCTTGCAACTCATCACGATGTGTGCTCCCCCGTATGATTTTCGCAGGGTAACGGTGATTTTGGGAACAGTGGCCTCGCCATACGCATAGAGCAACTTTGCACCGTGTGTGATTACACCGCCATATTCCTGTCCTGTTCCGGGAAGGAATCCGGGAACATCTACCAACGTGACAAGAGGGATGTTAAATGCATCGCAGAAGCGGACAAAACGAGCAGCCTTTCTTGAAGCATTGATATCCAATACGCCAGCAAGGAATTTAGGCTGATTGGCAACAATTCCAACCGACTGTCCGTTGAAACGGGCGAATCCTACAATGATATTTTTTGCATAATCGGCATGGACTTCCAAAAATTCCCCTTTGTCGATGATGGCGCCAATTACCTCGTACATGTCGTATGGTTTGGAAGGACTGTCCGGGATGATGTCATTCAGACCATCTTCCAGCCTGTCGATGGGATCGTCGTTTTCATAGACGGGTGCTTCTTCCAGATTGTTTTGGGGAATGAAACTCAACAGCTGACGGATAACCTTTAGACCGTTTTCTTCCGAATCAACAGCGAACTGTGCAACTCCTGACTTGGAGGCATGTACGGAAGCACCCCCCAGGTTCTCCTGAGTGACATCTTCTCCTGTAACGGTTTTTACTACCTTGGGCCCCGTTAGAAACATATAGGATGTACCCTGTGTCATGACAATGAAATCGGTAAGAGCAGGCGAGTAAACTGCACCTCCTGCACAAGGACCGAAGATACCGGATATCTGGGGAATTACGCCCGAAGCGAGGATGTTACGCTGAAATATTTCAGCGTAGCCTGCCAAAGCATTGATACCTTCCTGAATACGGGCGCCACCCGAGTCGTTGATTCCGATCAGCGGAGCTCCCATCTTCATGGCCTGGTCCATAACCTTGCATATTTTTTTAGCCTGCATTTCGGACAGAGATCCGCCAAAAATGGTGAAATCCTGAGCGAAAACATAGACAAGACGTCCTTCGATTGTACCATAGCCTGTGACAACACCATCACCGAGAAACTTGCTGTTTTCCATTCCGAAGTTATGCGAACGATGCTCCACGAACATATCGAATTCTTCAAAACTTCCTTCGTCAAGAAGCATGAAAATGCGTTCACGCGCAGTGTACTTTCCCTTTTGGTGTTGTGATTGAATCCTTTTCTCACCTCCGCCTAAACGGGCCTTTTCCCTTAGCTGGATTAGTTCTTTTACTTTTTCGAGTTGATTGCTCATATGATTAATTCTTTAGATTAACGAGATAGTTTTTGTCGATGTCTGCTTGTTTTTCTGTGGCAGGCCCGTTTCGGTGCTGCTCAACCTGTTATTCGGGATGTTCGCACAATTCGGTGAGAACACTTCCCGTAGATTTAGGATGTAGGAAAGCAATCTTTAGCCCTTCCGCACCCTGTCGTGCCTGCTGATCGATCAGACGTACCCCTTTTGATTCGGCGTCTTTCAATGCTTCGTTCACATTTTTTGTCGCATAGGCAATGTGATGTACACCTTCGCCCCTTTTTTCGATGAACTTGGCAATGGTGCTCTCCTCGCTTGTGGGTTCCAGTAGTTCTATTTTAGTGGAGCCGACCATGAAGAAAGCTGTTTTAACTTTTTGATCTTCCACGGTTTCAATGTTGTAGCACTTGAGCCCCAAAACACCTTCATAATATGGAAGATGTTCTTCGATACTTTTTACCGCAATGCCAATGTGTTCAATGTGTGTAATTTCCATATATTTTTTGTTACCAGTTTAAATGTATGCTGCAAATTTGAGTGTACACTCTAGTCGTGTTTTTATTCAATCTTACAATAAATCGGAAGATCTCTCTTTTTCCCATCGATCCGACGTCTCCAAGGCCGGTTATATGGACGAAATACGCAATACCTCCAGCAGCTCTTCGCTGATCTCCCGCTCCTTACGGATGGCTCGCTTGAATGGTATGTAATCAATTTCGTTTTCGTGGATGCCAATCATCACGTTGCGTTGATTTTCCAATAATGCCTGAATGGCTGCAATACCCATCCGGCTTGCCAGGATGCGATCCTGTGCCGATGGTGAACCACCACGCTGAAGATGGCCGAGAATGGAAACGCGGACATCGTATTGAGGGTACTCCGTTTTTACACGTTCGGCCAGTTTGATGGCTCCGCCCGTCACCTCACTCTCGGTGACAAGCACCATGCTGCTGTTCTTAGACTTGCGAAAGCCCTGCTCAATGAGTTCACCCAACTGGTCTTTCTCGATGCTGATCTCCGGGATGATGGCTGCTTCCGCACCCGAGGCAATAGCGCTGTTCAATGCAAGAAATCCGCAATTGCGCCCCATCACCTCCACAAAAAAAAGGCGTTCGTGGGAAGTGGCCGTGTCGCGTATCTTGTCCATCGATTGCATAATGGTGTTCAGGGCCGTGTCGTAGCCGATGGTGGTATCGGTGCCGTTCAGGTCGTTGTCGATTGTTCCGGGGAGGCCCACTATGGGGATATTATACTCATTGGCAAAGATGCCTGCGCCTGTGAGAGAGCCATCGCCCCCAATCACAACCAATGCATCTATGCCATGCTTCTGCATGTTTTCGTAAGCAATCCTGCGCCCTTCTACTGTCATAAATTCCTGCGAACGGGCTGTCTTCAGGATGGTTCCGCCCTGTTGAATGATGTTGCTGACGCTGTTGGTCTTGAATTCTACGATTTCATCCGAAATAAGACCTTTGTATCCCCTGTAAATGCCGTAGACACGCATGCCATTAGAAATACCTGCACGCGTTACCGCACGAATGGCAGCATTCATGCCCGGCGCATCGCCTCCGGAAGTGAGGACACCTACGCTTTGTATATTTGAGTCCATGTTTGAGTTCTTTGTCTTTGAGACTTTGTTGGTTGTATACTTTGTTTCACTTGAAAACAATAAGATGCAAAGATATGTTTTTTTAACGATGCCACAAAAAAAACTGACTAAAAAGCAACTTTCTCCATTTGCAGACGAGGACACAGTTTTGCAATGTTGGCGGCTACGGCTTCCATTTGCCACTTGGGCGTGGAAGTAGCTCCACAGATGCCAATGCTGATGTCCTCCCTAAGCAGCACAGGATCTATCTCTTCCGGTGAATGGATGAGGTGTGAATTCGGATTTCTCTTTTTGCATTCAGCAAACAATACCTTGCCATTGGAGCTTTTTTCGCCGGCAATGAAAAAAATCAGGTCGTGTCTCGCTGCAAACTCCTGGATATTGGGCACGCGGTTCGACACTTGCCGGCAAATGGTGTCGTAAAATTCAAACTTTGCCCCCTCTTTCATGCGGGATCTAATCAGCTCGCCTATCTCATGAAATCCATCCAAAGGTTTTGTTGTTTGGGAAAAAAGGCTGATGTCGCGAGAAAAATCGAGCTTGTCGATCTCTTCCTTGCTTTCGATGATGATGGCCGACTCATCGGTTTGACCGAGTAAACCATTCACTTCGGCGTGTCCTTTTTTTCCGAAGATCACAATTTGAGCATCGTTGTGTGCGCGATGGGTGTATTTCTTGTTGATTCTCTTCTGCAACCCCAACACGACGGGACAGGAAGCATCAATAATTTCGATGTTGTTCTGTTTAGCTATCTCGTATGTACTGGGCGGTTCTCCATGAGCACGGAGTAAAACGCGTACGTTTTTAAGTTGTTTAAACTGTTCGTGGTTAATGGTGATCAACCCCATCTTTTCGAGACGTTCCACTTCAATGTTGTTGTGTACGATGTCACCCAAACAATAAAGTGTACCTCCCTTTTGCAGCTCTTCCTCGGCTTTGGATATCGCTTTCGCAACGCCAAAACAGCATCCGGACAGCTTGTCTATTTCAATTTTGTTCATTTTTAGCTGTGATTTTATAAAACATATCTAATGCCCATTGTAACTGCTCTTCGATGCCGACATGGGTATTGTCCAACTCGAGGGCATCCTTTGCCTTGCGCAACGGGCTTTCGGTACGGGTAGTGTCGCGCAGGTCGCGCTCCTTTACATTGGCCAGTACGGCTTCGTATTCCGGTTGTTCGCCCTTGGCTTTCATTTCGTCGAATCGTCGCCGTGCACGTATTTCGGGTGACGTGGTAAGAAAAAGTTTCATTTCGGCATCGGGAAAGACCACCGTGCCGATATCACGCCCATCCATGACTACTCCCTTGCTTTTACCCATCTCCCGTTGTTGGTGAACCATTTCCCTTCGAACAAAGCCGAGGGTGCTCACACGGCTTGCGCCATTGGCCACCTCCAGGGTACGAATCTCTTTTTCCACATTCTCGCCGTTCAGGAAGGTTTCCTGCAACCCTTCTGCATTCGTTTCAAAAGAAATCCTGATATCTCCTATGTGCTCGTGCAGTGATGTCTCGTCAATTTCACTTTCCGTGATCCATCCTTTTCTAAGGGCATAAAGTGCCACTGCGCGATACATTGCCCCGCTATCGATATAAATGTATCCTAGCTTTTTGGCCAATCCCTTGGCTATCGTGCTTTTGCCACACGACGAATACCCATCTACGGCAATGTTAATTCTTTTATTGTGCATACTACATCACTTAACGACATAAACAAACACAAAGATAGAATGTTTTTGCGAAATCCTTATTCAAAAATTTTTCTCCTCCAGATATTCTGCCTCGTTATTTTTCTCTTCATTTCCTTTCAAGGGCTCTAGAATTTTCTTTGGAGGAATTATTTTTGACAATAAGATGGATATAAGCAATGTGCCCAGGATAACCACGAGAGAGAACCATGACTTGGACGTGAAGAAACTGGCAACTGGCGGAATGCTGCCCGATAACATCTTTAGACCGATGAAGAAAAGAATGAAGCTGATACCATATTTAAGAAACCGGAACATGGTGATGATATTCCGCAGGGCAAAGAACAGTGAAATAAGCCCCATTACAGCAAAAACATTGGAAGTGATTGCCAGAAACTGCTCTTCCTGTCCAGTGAGCAAGCTTTCCGCCCCTTCCAGGATCACCCCAATGATGGCAGGGATTGAATCCAGCGCAAAAATAATATCGGTGGTGCCGATAATCAAAAATGTAAGAAACATATGGGTAATATGTCTTCTTCCGTTTATTTTTGTGAAAAAATGCGGTGTATGCATGTCAGGATCAACCTGAAATAATTTTATTGCCCCTTTATACAAAACGTTGTTTTTGGGATCAACGGTTTGGTTGTCCTTGCTGAGAAGCATTTTTAATCCGGTGTAGATCAGTACAATTCCGAGCAAATACAACACCCAGTGAAAACGAAGCACCAGTTCCATCCCCACCAGAATAAACAGAATCCGCAAAATGATTGCCACCAGTATTCCCAATTTAAGTAATTTAGGCTGGTTCTCCTGTTTGATGTCCATGACGGAAAAAATTAAAAGAAAGACAAAAAGATTGTCTACAGACAGAGAGTATTCCGTCAAATAACCCGAAATGAATTTTGCCGCCATCACAGAGGCTGTTCTCACGGGACTGTCGGGATTCTGAGGGAAAAATAGGAAAACAGCCAGACCGAATAACAGAGCTATAAGGATCCATAACCCGGTCCACATCAATGATTCCTTCACGTTGATGTTACTCCTTCGGTGGTTCGTCACATAAAAATCGATCGCATAAACAATAAGAAAGGTTACAACAAATGCAACCCAAAAGATGGTGATTGTGCTCATATATTATTTTAATAGTCAATAATTCAAATTCCGACCGCTTGTGAAATTCATCCCAAAAAGCATCTTCAATACGGTGTGTTGTCGTGTAAGAATATGATGTGGAGTTTTTTTAAAGGCGATGGAAATTGTTTTTAGGTATAAAAATTAAGCAATTATAAGATCTCTTGTTGCTGCTGATGTGATGCAAAGGTAATTGAAATATTTATGCGGTGAGTTTTTTTGCTGAATTTATTTTCCGAATAAAAAAACAGCCCGAAAGCTGTTTTCCTGAATTGTGATTTTTTATCCAATTAATCCTGCAAAAAGTTGGGGTACATATAATCCGTTGCAGGAATAAATGTTTCTTTTATACACTGTGGCGATACCCAACGCAGCAGGTTAAAGACAGAACCAGCCTTATCGTTGGTACCGGATCCGCGTCCACCACCAAACGGTTGCTGATCGACCACGGCACCGGTGGGCTTGTCGTTGATATAGAAGTTGCCGGCCGTGTGTGTCAGCCGGGTCGTCATCTTTTCAATGTGTGACCTGTCTGCAGAGAAGATGGCTCCGGTCAACGCATAATCGGTCGCACCGTCCAGAATGTCCATGGTTTCGTTCAATTTCCCGGGGGGGTAAACATATACTGTGAGAATAGGGCCGAATAGTTCCTCCCTCATGGTGATGTAATCGGCATTTTTGGCCAGAATAACGGTCGGGTGGATGAAGTAACCGACAGATTTGTCGTAAGTTCCACCATAAACAATCTCTGCATCGGGTGATACTTTGGCGTCATCGATGACTTTTGCCAGTTTGTTGAACGACTCCTCGTCGATGACGGCATTCACAAAATTACTAAAATCTTCTACCACACCCGTTTTTATCTGCGATAGGTCTCCAGTCACTTGTCTTTTTACCTCTTCCCAAATGTTTTCCGGGATAAAGGCACGTGATGCTGCTGAACACTTCTGGCCCTGGTATTCGAAAGCGCCTCTTGTGATCGCAGTGGCTACCTGCTTTGGGTCGGCTGTTTCGTCGGCAAGGATGTAGTCCTTTCCACCGGTTTCCCCTACAATGCGGGGGTACGACTTGTACTTTGATATGTTCCGGGCAATGGTGCCCCACATACCATTGAATACAGCTGTGGATCCGGTGAAATGCAGTCCGGAAAAGTCACGGTGGTTGAAGATCACCTCTGCCGCTTCTCTTCCTCCGGTGTAGACAAGGTTGATGACTCCGTCGGGTAATCCCGCCTCTTTCCATATCTTCATGATGAGATGGGCTGAGAAGGTAGCCGTTTTTGATGGTTTCCAGACCACCGTATTTCCCATGAGGGCCGGGGCTGCGCCCAGGTTGCCGGCAATTGACGTGAAGTTGAACGGAGTAAGAGCAAAAACAAATCCCTCAAGCGGACGCCATACCATCCGGTTCCAGACTCCCGGCGAAGAGTTGGGCTGCATGGCATAGATTTCCTGCATATTTTTCACATTGTAACGATAAAAATCGACCAGTTCACAGACAGCATCAATCTCCGATTGATAGGCATTCTTCGATTGACCGATCATGGTGGTTGCGTTGAATTCCGTCCGGTAGGGCCCGGCAATCAGTTCTGCCGCTTTCAGAAAAATCGCGGCACGGCTTTCCCAGTGCATGGCCTCCCACGATGGTTTGGCCTTGAGGGCTGCATCGATGGCCATCTGCACATGGCTTTGGTCACCCTGGTGGTAGTGTCCCAGCAGGAGGCGATGGTTATGAGGGGGGCGTATTTCCATCAGGTTTCCGGTTCGTACTTCCTTGCCACCAATCACCATCGGCAGATCAAGTCCGCCCTTGTTGATTGCTTCCAATTTTTGTTTCAGTGCTTCTCTTTCGGGTGATCCCGGAGCGTAGCCCCTGGCAGGTTCATTCTTTACCGGAGGTAATTTGTAGATTCCTTTAGGCATAATCAATTCATTTTTTGTGTTTATCTTGAATGAGACAAATTTATCAAAAAAAAATAACTTAGGGATGCTCCGAACCAATTAAAAAAATAAGGAAATAGAATGGCCGGAATGTTATTTTTTTTTATTTTTGCAGGCAAACCTGGATCCTTTTACATTAAACACATGCAACCTGAAAAAAACCACCCCGTCAACTTTGAGAACACAGAAACAGCTTTTCGTGATCAATCGAATGCAAGCCTCAGGCAGTCTTATCAGCTTTTTAACGTGATGAACAACAGGACGCTGGTTCAAACCTGTAAACAGCTGGTCGGCCTGGCTCTCGCGATTCACTTTCCGGTGAATGGAATCCTGCGGAAAACCATCTACCGTCATTTTGTAGGAGGTGTATCCATTACAGACTGCAGCAATGCCATTGCTCGCCTGGCAAAGCGCAATGTGCTTTCAATTCTCGATTATGCACAGGAAGGGGAGGAGTCGGATGCCGCTTTTGATGCCACCTGCAATGAAATTATCCGCACCATTGAGTTTGCACATGATAATCCCCGCGTACCCTTCAGTGTCTTTAAAATTACCGGAATCGCCCGTTTCGACTTGTTGGCAAAGGTGAGCGAAGAAAGCAGTCTTACCAGCGAAGAGGAGGCTGAATACCGACGCGTGGAAACACGGATAAATGCGATTTTCCGGAGAGGATATGAGCTTGATGTGCCGGTGATGATCGATGCCGAAGAGACATGGATTCAACCCGTGCTCGATAATCTGGTGCTACGCATGATGGCGCAGTATAACGGAAAAAAGGCCATCGTGCAAAATACTTACCAGATGTATCGGCACGATAGCATTGCACGCATAATGCAGCATCACCGTAAGGCACTGGAGGGCGGGTTTCGCTTTGGGTTGAAGATTGTTCGTGGCGCCTATATGGAAAAAGAGCGCGCACGCGCCGCCGAAAAAGGGTATTCATCGCCAATACAGCCGGATAAACAATCTACAGATCGTGATTTTAATGATATCATCCGCTACTTTATGGACAATCTGGACAGCATCGATTTTATGGTTGCCACCCACAATGAAACCAGTTCCCTTTTGTTGGCCTCCCTGATCGATGCCTACAATGTGCCGAGGAACCATCCCGGGATTTATTTTTCCCAACTCTATGGAATGAGCGATCATATTACCTACAATCTTGCTGAACAAGGTTATAATGTAGCAAAATATGTTCCTTATGGCGAAGTGAAGACCATGATGCCCTATCTTTTCCGTCGTGCCGAAGAGAATTCTTCGGTAAAAGGACAGTCTAGCCGGGAGTTGAAAATGATCAAAACCGAAATAGAGCGAAGAAAAAAAACCGGAATCTCATTTATTTCACTTCCCAAACATTCGAAGAGTTGAGAAGAAATTCTGTAAACGATTTTTTCGGCATTTTCTGCTGTACCTCCACTATTTGCTTCTCGTAGTCCCTTTCGTAGGATGGTTCGTCCACACTGCGTATTACACCCAGTGCCACAGGGAGGCCGTCCGCCGTATCCATCAGGGCTAGTTTCAAGTGCAGCGTGCTGTCTTTGGTGGTGGCATCGTGTACCAGAATGTCGTCGAGCGAGTAGCCATCTTCCCCGAGGGTCACAGATTTGAGGTTCCAGCCATCCAGCACAAGGCCTTTCTCGTTATCTTTTCCGTAAATCATCTTCTCTCCATGCTTCAGGATAACGGTGTTATCGGCTTTCCAGGAACGGTCGCTTATCTTGTTGTGGATGCCGTCGTTGAAGATTACGCAGTTTTGGAGTACCTCAATCACCGAGGTGCCTTTATGGCGGGCTGCTTCCACCATCACATCTACCTGGTTCTTCATGTCCACGTCGATGGCGCGGGCAAAGAAAGTTCCTCTGGCACCAAAGGTCAGTTCTGCAGGACGGAACGGATCTTCCACGGTTCCGTAGGGCGATGACTTGGAAACAAATCCACGGGCCGATGTAGGGGAGTATTGACCTTTGGTAAGACCGTATATCTTGTTGTTGAAAAGGACGATGTTAATGTCTACGTTGCGGCGAACGGCATGGATAAAATGGTTGCCGCCAATAGCCAGTGAGTCGCCATCACCGGTAGCTACCCATACACTCAGGTTGGGATTGGCAACCTTTACCCCTGTGGCAATGGCTGCCGCACGACCGTGAATGCTGTGAAAACCATAGGTGTTCATGTAATACGGTAGTCGTGATGAGCATCCAATTCCGGAGATTACCGCCGTCTCATGCGGCTCGAGGTTTAGCTCTGCCATCGCCTTGTGCAGACAGGTCAGGATGGCATAGTCGCCACAACCTGGGCACCAACGCACCGCATTTTCGCTTTTGTAATCCTTCGGAAGATGTTTTTGATATTTTAATTCTGCTACTTTCATGCTTATTTATCCTCCATCATTTTTGTAAATTCTTCAACCAGCTCGCTAACCTTGAAAGGCTGTCCCTCCACCCGGTTGAATTTGTAAATATTGCTCAGATCATGGAACTTTCCGCTCAGATAAGCGGCAAACTGGCCATCGTTCTGTTCTGCTACGATCACTTTCTTATATTTTTTCAAGAGGTCGTGTGTGTTCTTTGGCAGGGGTGAGATGTGCCTGAAATGAGCATAAGCTACCTTCCGACCGTTGGCCTGAATGCAAAGCATCACTTCCAGGAGATGTCCGTAGGTGCCTCCCCATCCCACAATAAGCGTGTCGGCATCCTTGTCTCCCAGTATATTTTGTGCAGGAATGAAGTCGGCAATTTTTTCGATTTTCTTCTTGCGGGTATTCACCATATATTGGTGATTCTCAGGGTTGGAGGAGATCACGCCCGTGTGTCTGTCTTTCTCCAGCCCGCCAACGCGGTGCATATAATCCGCTGTTCCCGGCACACCCCAGTAACGGACCAATGTTTCGTCGTCCCGCATGTAGGGCTTCCATTTGTCAATGTCACCCCGGTAACATTTTTCAACGTAGGGGGGCATAATTTCAGGATAATCGTTCATGTCGGGAATTTTCCAGGCGGCTGAGCCGTTGGCTATGTATCCGTCGGTGAGCAAGATTACCGGTGTCATATGTTCCAGTGCAATCTTGGAAGCTTCGAAAGCACTCTCGAAGCAATCGGAGGGCGATGCAGCGGCAAGGACCACCAGCGGGCTCTCACCATTTCGTCCGTAGAGAGCCTGATTAAGATCGGTCTGTTCACTTTTGGTGGGCATCCCGGTAGAGGGACCGCTGCGCTGAACATCAATCACCACCAGCGGCAGTTCGGTCATTACTGCCAGTCCCAGTGCTTCAGATTTGAGTGACAGGCCGGGTCCCGAGGTGGAGGTGGCAGCAAGACAACCCGCGAAGCTGGCACCAATGGCCGAGGTAATGCCCGCAATTTCATCCTCCATTTGCAGGGCTTTCACGCCGAAGTCTTTCCTTTTTGTCAGTTCATGTAGGATATCGGTCGCAGGCGTAATCGGGTAGGAACCCAAAAAAAGCTGTACACCCGCCTTCTCGGCAGCGGCAATCAGTCCGTAGGCTGTGGCTGTATTTCCATTCACATCGGTGTAAAAGCCTTTGCTGGCCTCAATGGGCTCAACGCGGTAGGTAGAGGCAGTAAGGTGTATGTTGTTGCCATAGTTGTAGCCATCTGACAAGGCTTTGATGTTGGCCTGTACCAGCAGAGGCTTTTTTGCGAACTTCTGCTGCAATAGCATATCGGCAATTTCCAGAGGCCGGTTGAAGAGCCAGCAGACGATACCCAGTGCGAACATGTTCTTGCTGCGGAGCATATCTTTATTTTCCAGGCCCGAATTTTCCAGCGAGGCTTTGGTGAGGGAAGTAATAGCCACCCCAACCGGTTGTACATGCTCCAGTTCAAGTTCACTGAACGGATCCTGGGTTGTAAAAAGCGCTTTGTCGAGGTCCTTCTTTTGAAATGAATCGGTGTCGTACAATACAATCGAACCTCTCTTCAGGTACTGTGCGTTCACTTTCAGTGCCGCCGGGTTCATGGCCACAAGTACGTCTGTTTTATCGCCTGAGTTGTACACGTCTTTTGCACCAATGCGCACCTGAAAACCCGAAACGCCATGCAGCGAACCTTGTGGGGCACGTATCTCGGCTGGAAAATCGGGAAAGGTGGCAATCTCGTTTCCAAAAATGGCCGATAAGGTGGAAAAAAGTGTTCCGGACAACTGCATTCCGTCCCCGGAGTCGCCTGAGAAACGAATGGTTACTTGTTTAATGTCATTGACGACCGAATTCGTTGGCATAATTTATTTTGAATTTTGTGTAATGATTATACTGTCTTTAGCAGACAATACATTTTTGTTGATGTTTCAAATGTACCTGCAAAGTAATAAAAGACTCGCCTAAAAAGCAAATATTTCCTGTGGAAACGCCGAAGCAATTCTGAGCATATCAAACATGATTTCCCGCAACAGCCAAAGATTCTTACAGCAGCTTACTTTCGTTCAATATGTGCGCCCAATGCATTCAGACGCTTGTCAATGGACTGATAGCCGCGGTCTATCTGGTCGATATTGTAAATGGTACTTATCCCTTCGGCGCTCATGGCAGCAATCAGCAGAGAGATCCCGGCACGGATGTCGGGTGAGGTCATCGTCATTCCCCGCAAGTGAAAGCGGTTGTCCAGACCGATCACCACAGCACGGTGCGGGTCACACAAGATAATTTGAGCCCCCATGTCAATCAGCTTATCCACAAAGAAGAGGCGGCTCTCAAACATCTTTTGATGAATGAGCACGCTCCCCTTGGCTTTGGTCGCGACGACCAGCATCACACTCAGCAGGTCGGGTGTAAGTCCCGGCCAGGGAGCATCGGCAATAGTCAGAATAGATCCGTCGATAAACGATTCAATGGTGTAGCATTCCTGTCGTGGAATGTAAAGGTCGTCACCGCGCTGTTCCACCGTGATGCCCAGTCGGCGGAAGCTTTCGGGGATAATACCAAGATGGGTGGCTGATGTCTCTTTGATGGTGATCTCGGAAGCGGTCATGGCAGCCATGCCGATAAAACTTCCGATCTCAATCATATCGGGAAGCAGGCGGTGTTGACAGCCCGACAATTTCGTGACTCCCTGTACCAGTAGCTTGTTGGAGCCAATTCCTTCAATTTTAGCTCCCATGCGTACCAACATCCGGCTTAACTGTTCCACATAAGGCTCGCAGGCAGCGTTGTAGATAACGGTTTCTCCTTCTGCCAGCACGGAGGCCATCAGCAGATTGGCAGTACCGGTTACAGATGCTTCGTCGAGCAGGATATAGGTCCCTTTCAATTGATTTGCAGAGAGTGTGAAAAGGTTCCGCTGTTCGTGATAGACCATGCGGGCGCCCAGCTTCATAATCCCGTTGAAGTGGGTGTCGAGTCGCCGGCGGCCGATCTTGTCACCTCCTGGTTTGGGCACGACGGCTTCTCCGAAGCGTGCCAATAGCGGCCCGATGAGCATGATTGAACCCCGCATTGCAGCACTCTTCTGCATGAAATCATCCGACTGGGTATAACCCAGGTCAATCTCTTCCGCTTTGAATGAATATCGTTTTTCGTCCAGTTTTTTGACGCTCACTCCCATATCCCGGATCAGTGCGATCAGATTGTTCACATCGAGGATGTCGGGGATATTGTCGATGATCACCTCCTCCCGTGTGAGCAATGTGGCGCAGATAACCTGCAACGCTTCGTTTTTTGCCCCCTGTGGGGTAATGTTACCCCGTAGGCTGTGTCCGCCTTCAATGATAAATGATGACATAGTTACTTGCTTAAAATATCCATACTTCCGGCTCAAGCATGATGCCGAATTGTTTTTTTACTTCATACTGTATCCCGTGCATGAAATCAACAATATCCTGTCCGTTCTCCGTCCCGTAGTTCACGATGATCAACGCATGATGTTCGTAAGTCCCGACCATCCCACTTCGCTTTCCTCTAAGACCGGCCTTTTCTATCAGAAAAGCAGCCGACGTTTTGAAGCGGCCTTCTCCTACGTTGTAGATAGGTACGTCTGCCAGCTTCTTTTGAAGAATATCCTTTTCTTCTGTTGTAAGCACCGGGTTTTTGAAAAAGCTACCGGCATTAGGCAGCAAATTGTAATCCGGCAGTTTGCGGGTGCGAATTCGGATTATAGCGTTACGCACCTGCGCAAGCGAGGGAGAGTCAATGCCTTCCAGCTCCCGGCTCAGATCGATGTATTTCTCTTTGTAGGTGAATGATTTACTGAGGCGAAATACCACCGAGGTGATGACGTAGCGGCGCGTTTGTTTGAAGACGCTGTCGCGGTATCCGAAAGCGCACTCCTCGTGGGTAAATTCCCGAAAATCGCCTGATCTGATGTCTACTGCTTTTACCTTGACAATTGTGTCTTTCGCCTCACTTCCATAGGCTCCGATATTCTGAATGGGGCTGGCTCCCACTGAGCTGGGAATTAGGGAGAGGTTTTCGAGCCCCGCATATCCATTCGCTACACATCGACCCACAAATTGATCCCATTCTTCGGCGGCTCCTGCTTCAATTTCTACATGTTCGGCATCTTCGGACACAATGGTGATCCCCCGCATGCCTGGTTTGATCACCAATCCATCAAAATCGTGGGTGAAAAAAATATTAAATCCGGCCCCCACTATCAACTTTTTTTCGCGGGGATATGATTTTAAAATTTCCAGTAACTCTTCCGTGGAAGATGGTTCACAGAAGAGACGGGCTGATGCTTTTGTTCTGAATGAGTTGTAGGGTTGTAGTTGAATGTTGTGTTGTATGTCCAATTTATGATCTGTTTTTTATTTTTATTGTGATTATATGGACCGCTAATATCCTTTATATATTAGAAAAACGGTCGGCTTCTTATGCATATCTGGTAATTTTCCTTTCCATGTCCGGATGTTTCGGGTGACGATATATTCGTCGTCGCATGATATGTTGATGGCAATGCATAGTTGCGTCTGGGGTTTGCAGTGCTGCAAAATATCTTCAGCCAGTTTTTGATTCCTGTAGGGTGTTTCTATAAAAAGCTGGGTCTGGTCTTCACTATAAGCCCGGTTCTCGTACTGCTTTAGCTTTATTGCGCGTTCGCCTGCATTGATGGGCAGATAACCGTGGAAGGCAAAGCTCTGACCGTTAAACCCCGACGCCATGATGGCCATCAATAGTGACGAGGGACCTACCAGGGGCACCACTTTGTATCCTTTCTGTTGCGCTATGGCCACCACGTCGGCGCCGGGATCAGCTATGGCTGGACACCCCGCCTCAGAGATAACGCCGATACTTTCCCCCTTTTTCATGGGTGTCAAATAGCTTGCGATCTCCTTTTTATCGGTATGCTTGTTCAGCTCGAAAAATGTAAGCGCATCAATATCGATCTGCGGATTGCATTTTTTTAAAAAACGGCGAGCCGAACGTACATCCTCCACAATGAAATATCTAAGCCGGGATACCACACCGATGTTGTAAGGAGGGATCACCTTACTCACAGTCGTCTCCCCCAACAAAACGGGAATTAAATAGAGGGCATGATCGTTCATCTCAGTCGGGAAGTTTTTGCTTACATTTTTGCATACAAAAATAGTCAAAAAAGACCAAAAGAACGTCCTTTTTACAAATGGGTACTCTAATTGTGGTTATTTTTCGTGCCAGTTTATCTTTGCACTTGTTTATTATTTGTTTGTGGCAGTAATTACACCTCTGAAATAACCAAGCGATTCAGCAATTCCCTGAAGCGGGTCTTTCATGTTGCGCTCATGTTCGAGGCTACACATACCGGTGTAACCCACCTCGCGGAGCATTTTTACAAATGCCGGAAAATTGATAATGCCGCGGCCGATCTCTACTGAATACCCTGCCTTGGATGCGTCTGTGACGTCCTTGATATGAATATCAAAAACGCGGCTGTGGTATTTTTTCAGGTCTGCCACCGGATCTTTGCCGTTGCGGGTATCATGGCCTACATCAAGGCACATGCCAATGCGAGGATCAAGTTCCTTCACATTGTTCCATACGTCATCTGCATCCGGATAAAGCTCCATGTCGGGTCCGTGCAAGTGAATAGCATACAGCATGTCATTCTCCTTCACTTTTTTGTCAACGTAAGGAAGCAAATCGTAGTTGGGAACCCCCACAATTAATTTTACGCCTACTCGCTTTGCGTACGTAAATGCGTCGTCGATCTCTTTTTCCGACCGCATATAGATGGGGCCAACAGCATATCCGGTAACTCCTTTGGAATTGAGCTTGTTATGGAATTCTGCGATCTCTTTTTCGTTACTGGTCAAAGGAAGGTGAAAATCTTTGATGCATAAATATTTCACATCGCATTTCTGCATCATCTCCAACGTTTGATCCAGATTGAAATGCCGGAATGAGTAGCCTGCCATGCCAACGTTGAATTTTTCATTTGTTTCGGGTGCGGGCTGGGGGCCGGGCCGGTCCTGTGCTGAAATAAGGAAGGAAAATAACAATCCTGCAAAAACAAGTATTTTTTTCATATGATTTAAATTATTGATTTCTGTAAAGCTAGTTGTTTGTCTACTATGGCATGACTCAAGCAGGCCTGGCTTTGCTCAAAAAATGTGCTCGAACACAAAGGTAATTATTTTTTTAAAACATAGGCCCTTGCTCCTTTTTTTTATAGCTGCTGGCTTTTATGCTGTTGCAATAATTGAGATACCGGGTAAAAGAAATATGCAAAATCCTGTTAACTTTGTAATCTAAAGCATTATTAAATGAACTTGCCCGCTGATTTTATTCTGTCAACTCGTTCGTTGCTTGGAGAAGAAACAGAGAAGTTTCTGTCGGCTCTGGCAGAAGATGCTCCTGTTAGCATCCGTGTAAATCCATTTAAAAAATTGCGTAACCCGATGGTTTTTAGGTTTTCGGCAGAACGTGTGCCGTGGTCGGAATGGGGATTCTACCTCAATGAACGTCCGCCCTTCACCTTCGATCCGCTTTTTCATAGCGGATATTATTACGTGCAGGAGGCTTCTTCCATGTTTGCTGAACAGGTAATCAGGCAGCTGTTAACTGCCCCGGTAACCTGTCTCGACCTTTGTGCAGCCCCCGGGGGAAAATCATTGGGCCTGCTTTCTGCATTGCCGGAAGGTAGTCTGCTCGTTAGCAACGAAATCATTCGCCAGCGGGCGAATATATTGTCGGAAACATTGATAAAGTTCGGTCACCCCAATACTGTCGTGACCAACAATTCACCTCGTGATTTTACTGCTTTCCCCAATTTTTTTGATCTTGTGCTTGTCGATGCACCTTGTTCAGGCGAAGGGATGTTCCGAAAGGATAAGACAGCCGTGGAGGAATGGTCGTCTCAGAATGTGCAGATGTGTACGGCACGGCAGAAGGATATCCTACAGGACGTGTGGGCTGCTCTGAAACCGGGTGGACTACTTATCTACAGCACCTGTACATTCAATAAGGCAGAGAATGAGGAAAATGCGCTGTGGGTGTCCCGTGAACTGAGAGCTGAGTTTGTGAAGGTGGTAAGGGATCAAAGCTGGGGAATTGCGGGGTCATTCGATCGCGAGGTAGAAGGTTGTCGTTTTTTTCCTCATAAAGCCAAAGGGGAGGGACTCTTTATGACTGTTTTGCGGAAAAGCAGTTCTGCAACGCCTCTTGCATTTAACCCGATGCGCAAGTCTCCAAAGAAAGAGGCTATTCCTGCAAAAACAGACAGAGAATACGAGAGCTGGTTGAATCAGGTGCATCGTTTTGACTTCATTGAATCAGGCAATCGGATTGCTGCACTTCCGTTAGCACATGCAGAAGCGATTCGCTTTTTATCCCGACGATTGAAGGTGATTACCATGGGAATTGAAATTGGAGAGAAAAAAGGAAAAGATTTTATTCCTTCTCACGCCCTGGCCATGAGTCAGGAATTGAATCATAAGGCTTTTTTTCAATACGAAGTCTCCTACCGTCAGGCTCTTGCTTATCTTCGAAGGGAAATCATTACCCTGGATGATGCTCCCAAAGGGTTTGTACTGCTTACCTGGCAAGGCGAGCCGCTGGGGTTTGTGAAAAATATAGGAAACCGGGCAAATAATTTGTATCCGGGTGAATGGCGCATCCGAAGCGGATATTTGCCGGAAAAACAACCGGAAATCTTTTCTTTGAAGTCTTTTTCTTCCGGTTCTTAATTCGAATCTCTTCATAAATTCAACGCCTCAACGTCCAAATTCATGCTCAATGTACTCTCTGAAACCCCGTCGATCATTCCATAATCTGTTTGTTGCCCTTGCGGTTGTTGTCGCCCTGATTTCGCTGTTCTTATCAGATAGGCTGGCCAGGGAGCTCGCGGAGGAAGAACATCGAAAGATGGAAATATGGGCTGTGGCAACCGGGTCGATGGCAGACAATGGGGAGGCGAGCCTGGATCTGGTGCTGAAGATATTGCAGAGCAACACAACTATTCCCGTGATTTTGCTTGATGCAAAAAGTGGAGAATTGTTGTCGCACAACATTCGGTTACCGTCAGAAAATTCGAAGTCCTACCTTGAGAAGAAAATAATGCAATTTGGGAAAAAGCATGATCCCATTGTGCTGGAGGGACCCGATCAGCTTTTATATTACGACGATTCCTATACCTTAAAGCAATTACAAATTTATCCCTATTTTCAACTGTTGGTGATTGCTTTTCTTATTGGGCTGGCCTTCTCTACCTTAAGCAGCTCGCAGCGGGCGGAGCAGCATAGAGTGTGGGTCGGCTTGTCGAAGGAGACTGCCCATCAGCTAGGTACGCCAATTTCTTCGCTGGTGGCCTGGACAGAATATCTCAGGTTGAAGGAGGTGGATCCGGAATTGTTGAAAGAGATCAATAAGGATGTGGAACGTTTGCAAATAATCGCGGATCGTTTTTCAAAGATCGGTTCCGCCTCTTTGCTGGAGCAGTCGGATATGCGTGAAGTTGTAAAAAGTGGGTTGTCGTACCTTAGGAACCGCATCCCGGAAAAAATAACTTTCAACCTTCGGTTTCCTGAGCAACCTGTATTGGCCAGCCTGAATGAACCCCTGTTTGGCTGGGTGGTTGAGAATCTTGTCAAGAATGCTGTGGATGCCATGCAGGGAGAGGGAGTCGTCACTTTTGTTATCAACGAGAAAGAAAAAGAAGTGATACTGGATGTTGCAGATGCCGGTAAAGGGATCCAAAAATCCAGCCAACAAAGAATATTCACACCCGGTTATACAACCAAAGAAAGAGGCTGGGGGCTTGGTCTGTCGCTTGTGAAACGCATTGTGGAAGTGAATCACCATGGGAAAATCTATCTGCTTAAGTCGGAGCCGGGGAAGGGTACGGTAATCAGAATTGTATTAAAGAAAAACCCCCGACCGCGGCGGCCGTTTTAGTTCAGTGAGAACGAGGGGAAACTTCTCAAGACTCCGTAGAGCACAGGAAGAAGGAGTGTGGTCAATCCTTTTGCCGGAGTATAGTGCCGAAAAAGCGGATGTTGATGTTTTCGGCTTTGGTATATTTCCTGAGAAGGTCCACAGCGTATTCCGCCGCTTCGGGAAGTCCGTCATGACCGGAATAGCCGTTGATCAACATCATCAGGTCCGTCGTGTCGGAGGTGATCTTGGTACGTTCTTCGTCGCTTGTGGGTGTCCCGATTCCACTCGTTGCATCCCGGTAAACAGGCAATCCTTCAATGTTCAGTATCCCCCTTCCGATCGCTTCAAACTTCTCCCCATACTCGCCCACACCTAAGGTGAGGTTTCCTTCAATTTTTGCGGCATCAAAGCCCCCAATTGAATAACCTGTTTTGAGAGAGACCAGATTGATGAGGTCTACCGCCGTGTTTATCTGGTAAAGAGGCTGGCTTTTCAGTATTCTGCGGCATAACGCTTCGCCCGAGGGGCGGTATCGGTTGGGATCCTTTCCCAGCTTTTTATAGACCTCCCTGGTTGCATGAATTGCCGGACGCCTTTTGATCTCCTCCATCTTGCAGGAAGAGGCCAGAAAAGCGGAAAATGTCGTTATCTCTTTCCATAATTTTTCGTGAAAGGGACTGTTTGTCACCTCGCACGCTATTGCTGCCATACTAAACTCCGGACAGACGTTGTAAATTTTATCGCTGATTGTTATTTCTTTCTGCAACATCGTCTTTCAATATCTTTCTTCATGCTTTTATTCAACGGAAAGTCAAAGGTAAGAAATCTCAAGCAAAAGAACCTGTAAATAGCATAAAGAGATGAATATTCGAAAAATAACGGTCGATTAATTTGTGGAACTCTACTTCAATTGCTATATTTGCGTGATTTTTTGTTTTCATACGATTATTTCATTTTTTTCATTATGAAGGGTGAAGCATTTGCGTTACGACTGACGGGTAAAGTGAAAGTTAGCGTTTTATTGTCAAAGCCGGCAAATGTTATACTTTAGTGAATTCGCGAAAAACGTGCTCTGTCGTTGAAAAATAGAGGCTCATTTTCTATGACTGACGAAAATAATAAGCTGCTGGTCGATCTGGAGGTGCGTATCAAACAGGTCATCTTTTTGTGCGATGCGTTGAAAGACGAAAATGAACGCCTAAAAACGGAGATACGGTCGCGCCAAAAGCAACTTGATGAAACAGTGAACGAGTTGCAGCAATTGAAAACAAGATATAATGGTTTGAAAACCGCGAGAACCATTACAGCGGCTTCGGTCGACGTGGATACCGCGAAATTGAAACTATCAAAACTGGTGCGGGAAGTGGATAAGTGCATAAATTTATTAAAATAACATTGATAAAATTTATGTGATGAGAGATGAAAAATTTTTATTAACATTAGAGGTTGCCGGCAGGAAGTATCCATTGAGAATCAAAAAGTCAGATGAACAGGCCTTCCGTGACGCTGCCAAAAAGATAAATACAAAAATAAACCAATACCGTGTTGCATACGGGGGGGGGAACTCCCGCATGACGACCCAGGATTTTGTGGCAATGACCGCGATACAGGCATTGGCTGAGAATTTTTCTCTCGGTGATAAAAACAATACAAAACCCTTTGAGGATAAGATTGATTCGTTGATCAGCGAATTGGATGACTATCTGAAAAAGTAATCTACTCTCTTGAAAAACAAGGGAAGAGGATAACGCACCTTTTATGCACATAATTGTTATGTGTTTAATTGTGTGCGATTTTTTTTAATGGGCACTAAGCAAAAGTAGAACACCTCATGCCGGAACATTACAATTCCGGCAAGAGCATATAAATCAATTAATATTAAGCAATATGGAAATAGTAATAGGAATTATCGGGTTGGTGATCGGGGCAGTAGTGGCCTGGTTTCTGACCGGTAAAATGGCCAATTCCCGTGCGCAGAATATTCTGAGCGATGCGGAGAAGGATGCCGAGGTAATCAGGAAGAAGATTTTACTGGAGGCAAAGGAGGAGACGCTCGCGATGAAGACCGAGGCTGAAAAGCAGGCCAATGTGCGGACGTCGAAGATTCAGATGACAGAAAACAGGCTCAAGCAACGCGAAATGACGCTTAACCAGAGACAGGAAGAACTGAACAAGAAGAATGCCGAGATGGAAGAGTCGAGGCAAAATCTGACTTCCCAGCAGGATTTTTTGGATAAGAAAGCTGCTGAGCTGGAACGTTTGCACAGACAGTCGGTCGAAAAATTGGAAACCATCTCCGGTCTGTCGGCTGAGGAAGCCAAGGAGCGTCTGGTGGAATCGCTGAAAGACGAAGCCAAGTCCGATGCCCAATCGTACATCAGCGATATCATGGAGGAGGCCAAGATGACCGCCAATAAAGAAGCGAAACGGATTGTAATTCAGTCGATTCAACGTGTGGCTACAGAGACATCCATCGAAAATGCCATTACCGTGTTTCATATCGATTCCGACGAGGTAAAGGGAAGGATTATTGGCCGTGAAGGGCGCAACATTCGGGCATTGGAGGCTGCTACAGGCGTGGAAATCGTGGTAGATGACACGCCCGAAGCCATTGTACTTTCCGGTTTTGACCCTGTGCGGCGTGAGATTGCCCGCCTGTCCCTCCATCAGCTTGTGGCCGATGGTCGCATTCACCCGGCGCGCATCGAAGAGGTGGTGTCGAAAGTAAAGAAGCAGATAGAGGAAGAAATAGTGGAGACCGGCAAGCGCACTGTGATCGATCTTGGTATTCATGGTCTGCATCCCGAGTTGATCAGGATGGTGGGGAAGATGAAGTACCGATCCTCCTATGGGCAGAACCTGTTGCAGCACTCTCGAGAGGTGGCCAACCTCTGTGCCATCATGGCTTCTGAGCTGGGTTTGAATCCCAAAAAAGCGAAACGTGCCGGCTTGCTGCACGATATTGGAAAGGTGCCCGACGATGAACCAGAATTGCCACACGCAGTACTGGGAATGAAGTTGGCCGAGAAGTTCAAGGAGAAACCCGATATTTGCAATGCTATTGGCTCACACCATGATGAGGTGGAGATGACCACCCTGCTGGCGCCCATTGTGCAGGTGTGTGACGCTATCTCCGGTGCCCGTCCCGGTGCCCGCCGTGAAATTGTGGAGGCCTATATCAAGCGGTTGAATGACCTGGAGAACTTGGCACTCTCATACCCAGGCGTGGTAAAGACTTACGCCATTCAGGCCGGTCGTGAGCTGCGCGTGATCGTAGGTGCTGATAAGATTGATGATCAGGATACCGAAAGATTATCCGACGAGATTGCACGCAAGATACAAACCGAAATGACTTACCCCGGCCAGGTAAAGATCACGGTAATCAGGGAAACGCGTGCCGTGAGCTATGCTAAATAAATAGACGGCAACAAATTTATCAATCCACAAAAAAAGAGGGTGTATCA
>NZ_DCEN01000017.1:0-9977 GCF_002316955.1 Proteiniphilum sp. UBA1028 | reverse complement strand
TGTGATTTCACCCTCTTTTTATTGGGATATCTATCTGAGAACATATCCCAATATTCATTTCTCAGGAGGTTAAATTTTATTTTGAGACAGCCTCTTTTCTGTGGATTAATCTTTTCCTGCCTTTTCTGTCTTTTTGATTTTTTTTACCAGCAATGCTTCGTTACTCCCAATCACTGTTTTCAGTTCCATCTGCAGACGCTTAATCTCCATTTCCTGATTGTGGATAGTGGTCAATAAGGCGTTCAACTCCTCGTTGTCGACGGTGTCGGGATATTGTGCTTTTACCCTCGCAATGAAATCGCTCAATACATTCATATAGTTGTTAAAGGCATCGTAGGGAGACATATAGGGGCTGAACTGGCTCTGTTCACCACCAAAATGCTTGGTCGACATGTAATAAAAGTGATCACTTGTCTGCAGATAGAGCCAGTCTTGTTTCAGTCGCCGGTCGGTACACAGCCGCACTCTTTCTCCAACCTCGTACAGCGATTTCAGCGCACTTTGCTGTAGCTTATTTCCCAACCAGGCACTCACATCCCGCTCTTCGTCAGACCAGGATATGGGATTGGGCACAGTGATCGCGCCAATGGGTTTGTTGTTCTCCAGTGCTTCCCGGGGTGTGCTAAAGCCAATCTCATGTTCAAAAGCAAAACGGGGCAAAGCTTTCATAAATTCAAAAATACCCGTATGCGAAGGCTGGATATTTCCCAGTGTCTCGTAATTCATAAAGAGGTTGAACACCTCCTCTTCCGAAGGGGTGGCGGCAATCCAGGAGATAAACTTCTCAGCCGTAAGCGGATATTCATTCCAACTATAGTTCGAAAAGCGATAGGTGATGTCGTCGCTGTAACGGCTGTTTTTGAGTAAGAGTTTCAGCTTGGGTTCACTGGCGGCCTGGTAGATATAATTGGGACTCTTCCAGCCGAGAATGTGTTTTGCTCCTTCCGTAATCATTTTGGTATACCCCATATCGTATACCATCTCGGCGATCTTGTCATCATAGATCAGTTCTGTATTACGCAGTACGGTTGGCTTCTGGTCAAAAAGCATCTCTATTCTTTCGGCATGGTGCGTAACCTGATTGCGAAATTCTTCCGGATCAAACAGGCTCGAGAGCGAGTGTGCATAAGTTTCGGCAAGAAACTCCACGTTTCCGGTTTTGCTCAGTTCGCGAAATCCTTCGATTACTTCGGGAGCGTAAATTTCCAGTTGTTCAAGCGCTACACCCGAGATCGAGAATGCTACCTTGAACTTTCCCTTATACTGATTCACAAGGTCCAGCAACATGCGATTGGCAGGTATATATGACCGGGCGGCTATTTGTTGGAGAATATCTTCGTTGGCATAATCATCGAAATAATAATGATCTCTGCCGATATTGAAGAAACGATATCTTTTTAACCGGAAAGGCTGGTGGATCTGAAAATAAAAACAGATTGTCTTCATCGTTATTTATTTTGGTTGTTGATTTTTATACTTATTGCATGAGGCTGTCATAAATTCTGCGGACCTTCAGGCCAGCATCTTCCCACTTGATGTTGTCTACCTCAATTTTTCCTTCTTCCTTCAGGTACTCTGCCATGGCCGGATAGGTACAAATGGAATAGATGGCATCTGCCATCGCATCCACATCCCAGTAATCGGTCTTGATCACGTTATTCAGAATTTCCGAACAACCCGACTGGTGAGAGATGATACTCGGTACACCGCACTGCATTGCCTCAAGGGGAGAAATACCGAAAGGTTCCGAGACGGAGGGCATCACATATACGTCGCTCGATTTGAGCATTTCATAGACCTGCTTGCCACGCAGGAAGCCTGTGAAATGGAATTTGTGAGCGATACCACGTTCTGCCACCAGGCGGATCATCTGGTCCATCATGTCACCGCTGCCGGCCATGACAAACCGGATGTGGGCGGTCTTACGAATTACCTGGGTAGCTGCATCCACAAAAAACTCCGGTCCCTTCTGCATGGTGATCCTTCCCAGGAAGGTAACCACCTTCTCCTGCACGCCCGATAATTTTTTAATTGATGCAATCTCCGGACTGAGTGGTTCAACGGCATTGTGCACGGTTGTCACCTTCCAGTAGGGCTGATGATAGTTCTCAATCACCGTGCGGCGGGTAAGGTTGCTCACGCAGATGATATGGTCACAATTGTCCATGCCGTCCTTTTCAATGCCATAGACGATGGGATTGGGTTTACCCCTGCTCCGGTCGAACTCGGTAGCGTGCACATGGATCACCATGGGTTTACCCGAAATGCTCTTTGCATGCAGGCCCGCAGGATAGGTGAGCCAGTCGTGTGAGTGAATCACATCGAAATCGTAGGTTCGAGCAATCACACCGGCCACGATGGAGTAGTTGTTGGTCTCTTCCAGTATGTTGTTAGGATACCGACCTGAAAATTCGATACATCCCAGGTCGTTTGTGTGCATATAGCTGAAATCGGCATAGATGTTATCGCGCATCCAGTAGTACTCCTGAGGATTCATAAGTTTCCCGAGCCTTGCCTCTGCCATCTCCCAGGGAACATCGCGCCAAACAATGGGTGTGTTGTTGGCACCGATGATCTTCATGAAGCTTTGGTCTTCGTCACCCCATGGCTTGGGAATAACGAAAATCGTCTCCATATCTTCCTGTTTGGCCATTCCTTTTGTCAGTCCATAGCTTGCTGTTCCCAGTCCTCCGAGAATATGTGGCGGGAATTCCCAGCCAAACATTAATGCCTTCATGTGTCCAATATTTGATGTTGCCGGAGCAGGGCCTCCGGTATATGTTTCTGTTTCTTTTTCTTATGTGTATGAGTTGATAATCCTTTGTGCTCTGAGAAGCTCCCCGACGCTCATTGCAAAAGAGTAACCGCCGTGTGCGATAAAGGGTGGGTTGGAATCATAAAATTCCGATATGGTGCCAATGCAGTCGTTTTGCATCTCTCCTTCCATTTCCACCATAATCCGATCGGCCAGTGACAATCCGCTCATGTGAAAAACATTGAGGTATGCTTCAATATAGGGACCCAGTAACCAGGGAAATGCCATTCCGTTGAAGTAGGCCAATTGTTTTTCATGCTCAGAACCGGTGTAATGAGGATGAAACTGATCGCTTTTGGGCGTGAGGGAACGGATGCCGCATGTGGTGAGCAACTCTTTGGTTACAAAGTCGATCACCGATTTCTTTTGCCCTCTTTCCAGCGGTGAGTGAGGTAGTGAAACGGCGAAGATCATATTGGGCCGCACGTTGAGGTCACGGTGATAGCCGTCTACGTAATCATACAGATATCCGGCATCGTTGAGAAAAACTTCCAAAAAAGAGTTGCCGGCTAGTCGTGAGTAGTTTTCCAGCTTAGTGGCCTGAGGCTCGCTCCCTATTTCGCGTGCCACCTCTTCTGAGAACTTCAGGGCGTTATACCAGAGGGCATTAAATTCTACCAGATAGCCAGAACGGGGAATGACCGGCCGTCCGTTGATCGTTGCATTCATCCAGCTTACGGCAACATCGTGCCCGTAGGTGGTTAGCAGTCCGTTATCCCCATGATACACCAGATTAGGATGCTTCCCGGCAATGATGTAGTCGATGATCTCGAACAAGAAGTCGCTGTATTTTTCCACAAAAGTATTTTTTTGCTCCTTCCGGTATTGTTGTAATGCCCACACAACCCACAGCAAAACATCAGGGTCTTCTATCTGTTTGATGAAACTTTTTGACGGTTTATCTGTCATGAAATTTCTCAAGTGGGGGATGGCGGTATCCATTGTCTTTTCGAAATCCTGTACTTTGTCTACGGCGAGAGTACAACCGGGTAGAGAGATAAACTGGTCGCGCGCCCGCACCTTAAACCAGGGGTATCCTGCCAGAAGATAGTGCTCTCCTTTGTTGGGTATGTAATAGAACTGGTGGCTGGAGTTCTTTAGACAGTTATAAAAATTGGAACGTGGTGTGCGTGAATATATCTCTAAATCAAACTCATGGGCCAGGTTGGCTGTGTCTACGAGAATATCGCCGGCCGAAAAAATAATCACTTCACCTTTGGCGATTGACATCTCGAAATAGCCAGGCACATACAGATCTTCCTGATACGTGTCACCGCTCTGAAGGTCCTGTAGGTATTCAATACCGCGGTACCAATCGGGGTGATAAATAAATTCCGGCTTTTTGTTAAACTGCATAAACAGTTCGGGGTAACCAAAATACATGCAAGTGCTGATGCCATTTTCCACTTCGCGATAGGAGCGGTCTACTTGGTCATTTTCGTGAGTGAGTTGCGATATTTTTCGAAAAGCCAGGAACGGTTTAAAACGGATGGTCGTGGGAGAATGAGCATCCAGCAGGGTGTAGCGGATCATCAAACGATTTTCTTTCGAGGAGAACATGATTTCCTTCGACAGGATCACACCGCCAATACGGTAGATAGTTTTGGGTACGCTGTCGCAATTGAACTCCCGTATATACTTGTGCCCCTTCGGACTGTAATTGTCACCTGCGTACCGGTGTATTCCCAGGTTGAATTCAGCACCATGCTGGATGACTGTTTCGTCGAAAGACGACAGGATAAGGTGATTCTCGTCGTCCAAATAAGGCACAGGCATTACCAATAATCCCTGGTACTTGGTTGTGTTGCAGCCCGATATCGATGTGTTTTGATAAGCTCCTCTTCGGTTGGTTCGTAATACGTTCCGGTAGAGAGAATACTCCAAATTGATCATCAGCTCTTTGTCGAATTTCAGATAACTCATCGCTAAATAAAATTTGTAGTAAGGTAAATGGCACTTAATTCCTGCGAAAGATAGTAAAATTGAAATTATATCACAAGCAAAAGGGATGAATAAACACAATATTTCCTCCATTATTGAGCCGGTTGCACAATTGTTGTATATTTGTGTTGATAAGGAGTTCTCTCTTAACTTTAACGAAAATATGGACGAAAAAGAGATATCCCGGTTTGCCTTCGAGAAAAAGCGAATGTGGCTGGCGTTACTACCTTCCCTGGTCTTCGTTTCTTTCATGTGGTTGACTTTTCTTGTTGATCATGCCGGTCTGTTCGGAGATAATTTTTCCCAATGGGGTATTCGACCCGGGGAGGTGAACGGGCTGAAAGGAATCATCTTTTCTGTTTTCATTCATGCATCATTCTCTCATCTGTTGTCCAACACACTTCCGTTGCTTATCCTTATTTGGTTCCTATTTTACTTTTACAGCAAGATAGCCTCCGGTGTTTTTGTATCTCTGTGGTTCCTGAGCGGATTTACAACCTGGCTCATCGGGCGTAGCTCCATCCATGTGGGGGCTAGCGGACTGATTTTCGCCATCCTGTTTTTTCTCTTTTTTAGTGGTCTTTTTCGCAAACACATTCCGTTGGTGGCTCTCTCCATGATCGTGGCTTTTATCTATGGAAGCACCGTGTGGAGCATCTTTCCCGTTACCGAGCTGGTGGATCCGTCAATCTCCTGGGAAGGACATTTGTCAGGGGCAGTTAGTGGGTTGCTGTTGTCGATTCTCTTTCGAAAACAAGGCCCACAAAAGCCGTCAGAGAAATGGGATGGAGAGGATTATGAAGATGAGCCTGAAAAAGGCCCTCCCGAAATTGAGATTACACAGGAAGATAAGCCGGAATAAGTTAATCTTTACGGAGATCCACGGAGTGTATTTGTTGATTTGTGCTTTTTACTTATTTTTGTAAACTGAAAAAATATGATCAGGGAGAAGATATTGAATTTACCGATCCAATTGTTCCCCAATAAAATTGTTCCAAAAAAGTTTCAAAAAAAAACTTATGCAAAAGAAAATCAGAGCTGCAATAATCGGTTACGGAAATATCGGGAAATATGTACTGGAAGCGCTGGAATGCGCTCCAGACTTTGAAATTGCAGGTATTATCCGGCGCAATGTGAAGGATATCCCCCGTGAATTGAGAGAATACCAGGTGACAGATACCGTGTCGTCATTGAAAGAAGTGGATGTAGCGATACTTTGCACTCCCACACGTACTGTGGAACAAAATGCCAGGTTGTGCCTGGAGTTGGGAATCAATACGGTGGACAGTTTCGATATCCACAGTCAAATTTTGCCGTTGCACAAATCACTGAATGAAGAGGCAAAGAAACACAACGTTGTTTCCATAATTTCAGCGGGATGGGATCCGGGCAGCGACTCGGTGATCCGCGCCTTGCTTGAAGCGCTGGCACCACGGGGAGTCACTTACACCAACTTTGGCCCGGGCATGAGTATGGGACACACGGTGGCTGTGAAGGCCATTGCTGGTGTCAGGGCGGCTCTATCCATGACTATTCCTGCCGGCACCGGCGTACACCGCAGGATGGTTTATATTGAGTTGCAGGAGGGGTACGATTTTCACTCCGTAGCTCAAGCCATTAAAGCCGATGATTATTTTGCCCATGATGAGACTCATGTTTTTCAAGTTGAAGATGTGGAGGCCCTCAAAGATATGGGACACGGCGTACTGATGGAACGGAAAGGGGTGTCTGGAATTACACAGAACCAGCTGTTCCGCTTTGATATGCGTATCAACAACCCCGCACTCACGGCACAGGTGCTCGTCGGCGCTGCCCGCGCATCTATGAAACAACTGCCGGGAGCCTATACGATGATTGAAATTCCGGTAGTGGATTTGTTGCCGGGGGAAAAAGAATCATGGATTAAAAAGCTCGTGTAATTTTATTAACTTTGTCACAAATTCAAGTCTGATGGATATATTACTTTCTGTTACCTGGGATGTAGATCCCGCACTTTTCACCGTTTTTGGCCGTGAGATTCGCTGGTACGGGCTGTTGTGGGTCATTGGCCTGATTGTGGCTGTCTATATTGTTCAAAAGATCTTCAAGCACGAAGACCTTCCCGAGAAATGGTTCGATTCTCTTTTCGTATACATGATCGTGGGCATCATTGTGGGGGCACGCCTCGGGCATTGTCTCTTCTATGAACCGGCTTATTACCTGGCCAACCCCATCGAGATACTGAAGGTGTGGGAAGGCGGACTCGCCAGCCATGGTGGGGTGATCGGTATCATCATTGCCGTATGGCTTTATTCGCGAAAAGTCAGCCACCTCAGCATGCTTTGGACCTTCGACCGGGTAATGGTACCTACGGGCTTCACTGCCGCCATGATTCGTTTAGGCAACCTGATGAATCACGAAATCTATGGAGGCCCTACGGATCAGCCCTGGGGATTTCGTTTTATCGACAATCTTCACCAATGGATGCGTGGAGCAGAGCCCATCTTTACCGAACCTTCTCACCCTACGCAGATTTATGAAGCATTGGCTTACCTGCTGGTCTTTGCTATCACCATGTATCTTTACTGGAAGACCGATGCGAAGTACCGGAAAGGGCTCATTACCGGCGTGGGGATTCTCATCATCTTTCTGTTCCGCTTCTTTGTGGAATATGTGAAAAATGTGCAAGTTCCCTCCGAAGTTGCCATGCGGGAAAGTACCGGTCTTATTCTGGGACAGTGGCTGAGCATCCCTTTCATCCTATGGGGAGTATGGATGATTTGGAATGCGTTGCGACGACCTGCCAAGGTAGAGATCACACCCAAACAATCAGAACTTCCAAAACCGAAAACGAAACCGAAGAAGAAATAAACCGGCTGCGAGGTATCAACACCCTGCATGTGGCTCTCCCGGCCCAGATTTTTCTCCCGTAGAAGCTTGGAGTTAAGATTACAGGCATCCGATCACGAACCGCTGTCCTCTGACAAATGAACATTGAAGATATGTACAAACCTCTTGAAATTGCAAAAGATATTTTTTATGTAGGTGTGAACGATCGCACCAAACATCTTTTTGAAAACTTATGGCCACTTCCTTATGGGGTGTCATACAATGCTTACCTCATCGCCGACGAGAAGACTGCCTTGATTGATACGGTAGACGGTTGCTATTCCGATGTTTTTTTTCACAAAATTACATCGGTGCTGGGTGACAAGCCTATCGATTACCTGATTGTGAACCATATGGAACCCGACCATTCGGGCTCTATAGCATGGCTTGTCTCCAAATATCCAGAAATCCGCATTGTCGGCAACAAACGAACCGTCGACATGCTGAAAGGATTTTATGGTATCACGGACAATGTGGTTCTGATACAGGATATGGATACGCTGTGTCTGGGCAACTGCACCTTGCAGTTTTATCTTACACCCATGGTTCACTGGCCGGAAACGATGATGACCTATGTACCCGAAAGAAAAACATTGTTTAGTGCAGATGCATTCGGCACCTTTGGTACACTCGATGGCGGCGTGCTTGATACGCAGATCACTCCCGAGAAATACCGGAGCGAGATGATTCGATATTATGCCAATATAGTCGGAAAATTTGGTTCTCCGGTACAAACAGCCCTCAAGAAACTATCCGGTATCAAGATCGATGTTGTCTGTTCCACGCACGGACCCGTGTGGACACAAAAAACACACATCGCCGAAGTGGTGAACCTATACGATCAGCTGAGCAGATACGAAGCGGACCCCGGATTGGTTATTGTTTACGGAAGCATGTATGGACACACGGAACAACTGGCTGAAATCATCGCCTCCTCCGCAGCGGAACAGGGTTTGAGAAAGATCGTGATGCACAACGTATCCAAGAGCCATGCATCGGATGTCCTTCGCGATGTCTTTGCTTACAAGGGACTGCTCATTGGCTCACCAACCTATAACAACAAGCTTTATCCTGCTGTGGAAAGCCTGCTCTCGGCTTTGCAGAGCCGCTATGTGAAAAATCGCTTCTTTGGCTGCTTTGGCAGTTTCACCTGGTCCGACGCCTCTGCCAAACAGCTGGCTGCTTTTGCCGAAGCTTCGGAATTTGAGATGATCGGCGAGCCGGTAGTCATGAAGCAGGCGATGCTTTCGGAAGTGACGGAAAAAGCTCGCAACCTGGGGCAGTGCATAGCGCATAAAATACTCTCCGGAGCAGAGGTCGTTCCGAACAACACAGCAAACTGTCATTAATAATAAAAATATGAGACTGATTATTCAACCCGATGCCGACCAAATGGCACAGTGGGCTGCAAACTACATTGCAGCGAAAATTAACAAGGCAAAACCCACGGCAGAGACACCTTTCAAGTTGGGACTACCCACCGGATCCTCCCCGCTGAAAACCTACAAAGCACTGATTGCATTGTATGAAACCGGCTTTGTATCTTTCGAACATGTGATTACATTCAACATGGACGAGTACATCGGACTACCGGCTGACCATCCGCAGAGTTACCATACCTTCATGTGGAACAACTTCTTTCGGCATATCGATATCAGAAAAGAGAATGTGCATATCCTCAATGGCATGGCGAAAGACCCCGAAGCCGAATGTGCCGCTTACGAAAAATCGATCGCCGAAGCTGGCGGAATCGATCTGTTTCTTGGCGGTATAGGCCCGGACGGACACATTGCTTTCAACGAGCCGGGCTCATCGCTTTCGTCACGTACAAGGGTGAAAACGCTGACAACCGATACGGTGATTGCCAACTCAAGGTTTTTCGACAACGATGTAAACAAAGTACCCAAAACAGCACTCACTGTGGGAGTGGGGACGGTGCTCGATGCAAAGGAGGTACTCATCCTGGTCAACGGACATCATAAGGCCCGCGCACTGTATCATGCCGTGGAAGGAGCTATCACACAGATGTGGACCATCAGCGCCCTGCAGATGCACCAGAAGGGTATTATCGTGACAGACTATGATGCCTGTAGCGAACTGAAGGTGGGTACATACAAGTACTTTCTGGATATTGAGCACGATAATCTTGATCCGGCTTCGTTGTTGTAGTAATCTTTGGGGCTACAATGTTATAAAGAGGCTGTCTCAAAATAAAATTTAACCTCCTGAGAAATGAATATTGGGATATGTCTCAGATAGATATCCGAATAAAAAGAGGGTGAAATCACATTGGGATACACCCTCACAAAATTTCTGGCTACAACTTCCTGTAACGTACCCGTTTTGGCTCCAC
>NZ_DCEN01000077.1:10136-35244 GCF_002316955.1 Proteiniphilum sp. UBA1028 | reverse complement strand
GGTAATAATATATATTTTCTCATAATCTATTTCTATGTTTTACAATTTAAAATTTTAAGTCAACCCCGAGTGAAATTACCTTAACTTGTGGATAATAAGCCCCTCCCCCTAAGGACACACCTTCGGTTGATCCGGCTGAATAATTAATTTCCGGGTCATATCCTTCCCAGAAATTAGTGACTGTGAAAAGGTTTTGTGCATTTACGTAAACGTACAAACTGTTTAAACCAACTCTGTTTAATAATTTTTCGGGGACATCATAACCAAACTGAAGATTTTTCAATCGTAAATAAGCCGCACTTTTCATCCAATAATCTGAGTTTTGTGTATTATTTGTAGATGTGATAGAAGGTCTTGGAAATGCAGCATCTCTATTATCTTCAGTCCAATAATCAAGCTGCCAGGTTTTTATTGCACTTGAATTGATTCCTGGAATTACATAGTGCGAATTCAGGTAGCCATCCACTTTACCTACACCCTGTAAAAATGCATTTATCCTAAATCCTTTCCAACCCAAATCGAGATTTAGTCCATATGTGTAACGAGGTATTGTATTACCTATGATGGTTTTATCATCGTCATTAATCTTCCCATCCGGTATAGGATTATTATTATCATCAAATCCGCCTGCAATATCCTTATATTTAATGTCACCGGGCCTCAAGGTACCAAACTGAACAGGTCCTTCGTCAATCTCTTTCTGAGATTGGTATAATCCGTCTGAGATATAACCATAGATTGAATTAATCGGAGATCCCTCCTGTTGACGTAGAAGAGTACCGGATGTCTGTCCCACCATATCTGTAATTTTATTTTTGACATCCGATAGATTAAAGTCTACTCCAAGTTTTAAATCACTCCACTGATTTCTATAACCTACTCCAATATCCCATCCGGTATTACGCACTTTTGCAGCATTCTGAAACGGAGCATTGAGACCTGTTAACTGAGAGGTATATAAGGTTAATAAAATTCCATCCGTATTTTTACGATACCAATCGCCGGTAAATGTAAAATGATTAAACATATTTATATCGACACCTACACCTGTCATTTGAGTTTCCTCCCATTTCAGATTAGGGTTTGCCATATCATTCAATGTGACTATTTGATATATTTGCTCATTCATTGAAATACTTCCTACAGCCAGTTGTGATATATACGGATAATAAGTATCTCCGATATTTTGATTGCCCAACTTCCCCCATGATGCACGCAATTTTATTTGATCTATATAATCTCGGGTATTTTCCATAAAGGGCTCTTCGGATATTCTCCATGCTGCAGAAAAAGAGGGGAAAGTAGCCCAACGATTATCCGGGCTAAAACGAGAAGAACCATCATATCTTAAATTAGCCTCAAACAAATAACGATCCATATAACTATAGTTTAAACGGCTAAATGCCGAGATTAATGCCCATTGATCACGAGTACCGTCATTATGTTTTGTTTCATTGTTGGCGCCTGCACGAATGACCTCGTAGTCATCATAGGTATAATCACGTCTATAGGCCATTAAATATTTCTCATCGTATGTTTCTCTCGAGGTACCAACCATCAGATTAAAGGCATGATCATTCCAGTTTTTTGAAACATTGGTAAACAGTTGGTAATTCCCAAGGAAATAGTTTTTATTTGACTCTGTCAAATCTGTATATGTATACGCTGCACCTGCTTCCGAGCCATCATCATTATAAGTCATAACACTTTTTGAAAATTCATGCAGACTTCTGATCATGTATCTTGGAGCAAGAACACCTGTTACGGATAACCAGTCTGTAGGCTTGAGATCAACAGAAAGGTTACCATATAGCTCCAGATTATTGGTTGTCCTGTTTCCCCCATTTTCAATCAAACCGATAGGGTTTATTTTCACCCATCCTTCAGACCATCTACCATTTCTTCTAATCGGAATATTGGTCGGCATACGCCCCAGATAATTCCAAACATCATTTTCATTTGCAATCTGTAAACGATCGCTATATGCCAAGGACATGTCCATTTTTACAGTAAGCTTCTCATGAGGCCTTATATCCATATTGTTACGAAAAACATACCGCTCATAATTGGTGTTATTTATAATACCATCCTGACTGCTGTAACTAAATGAGGGCATTACCGAAAGCTTTCCTGAGTTGACCATCATGGAAACAAAATGATTGTGTGTAAAACCGGAGCCGCTTAAAATGGCCTTCTGCCAATCGTAGTTTGATGGATCTTGTTTATGTAAACTTCTGAATTCTGTTATTTCCTCGTCACTGTACAAATTGTAACCGTTATCATTCATGTTTGCCACATTAAAAAAGTTCATGAATGTTTCACCATCTGTCACTTCAGGAATATCGGTCGGCTTCTGAACACCCATATATCCCTTGTAATTAATTGAAAAAATATCTTTTGATGCACGTTTAGTCGTCACGAGAATAACGCCATTAGCGGCACGTGAACCATAAATTGCGGCTGATGCAGCATCCTTTAATATTGAGATGGATTCAATCAGGTTCGCATCAATCATATCTATCGATGCATGTGCAATACCATCAATTAAAATAAGAGGCGAACTATCGGAACCTCCAAAAGAATTTATACCCCTAATCCTAATTTGGCCTCCATCTGCACCAGGAGACCCGGTTTGAGTTGTTACAGTCACACCAGGTGCAACCCCTTGTAAAGTGGCAGAGGTAGAAACAATTGGCCTGCGTTCTAAGCGATCTGAGCCGATAGAGGAAACTGACCCTGTAAGATTGACCTTCCTTTGAGAACCATATCCTACTGCCACAACTTCATCTAGTCCGATGGCATCTTCTACCATTACAATGTTAATGACACTCCTGCCACTTAATGCCACTTCCTGAGTTTGCATTCCAACAAAAGAGAAGACCAATGTTGCACTTCGCGGAACATTAGAAAGTGAGAAATTACCATCTAAATCAGAAACGGTACCTGCAGTTGTACCTTTTTGAACAATTGTAACGCCGGGTAGGGGTTCTCCACTCGAATCCTCTACTTTCCCCGATACAGGCTGAAGCTGGTCAATCTCAACAATATTATTGGATGAGTAAGCAACAATTGTTGAAAAAAGTAAAAATAAGCCCAGTAGTATTAGTTTCAATGTAATTTTACTTACATCTATATCTCTTGAACGAGGATACAGAATAGCCAATTCATTCATAATTGTATAATTTAATTTTAAATAAAGAAGTTATCTATTTCAATCGAGTAAAGTTTAACAGGTAAATCAGTTTCAATACTATCATGATGATTTTGTATAACTACCCAGGGAAATAATAACCAAACACTCTTTTATAATTATGGGCAAAGGAACACTTATTTTATTACGAAACGATTGCGAAAAAAATAAGAATTTGTTACTTAACATTCCTTAAAAAAGGCTCCAGACAACGGTTTCACATTTGACTTGTAGAAAAAATCAACGCATTAACTAACGAAAAACCGGTAGACACGAAAAATGCCTACCGGTCATGATTAACCGTTTACTATCAGTACCGTTTTGTACGTACCTATTTTACAGGGAAGATCAGCGATTCACCTTCTTCACAAAAACAGGATTACTGTAAAACCAGAGATCCTCAAATGCCTCTGCCGCATCATTGGTTTCAAAGGGATCAAGAATGGGATTACCAACCTCATCGATTTGGGTGTCTTTAGCACCAAAAGCATGATGCGTACCTCTCAAACGAAAATAGGCATCGGCATCCACATTTACGGTGTATATAATTTCTTTAAACCCGTTACCAAGATCTTTCCAATACTGCGTTTTGATACCATTTGCATCGACATGCTCCTGACTGCCAAAACGGGCAATGACTTTCGTAGTGTAAACTTCATCCTGTTTGTACCGCGGATCACCCTGATCTATCTTTCCGGTAACTTTACCCGCAATGAGATCAATATGGTCAAGCTCTGGATTAGTGAAGTCCGAGTAGGTATTGAAATTGGCCGTTTCAGGATCTCTCACGACAATATGAATCGTTACCTTATTGTCGCTCGTCTCGAATGTTTCTCCCATTGTGGCGGTGCCGACCTTGAAGCTTAACGAGTCAATCAGGTCGCCTGTCACAATGTAGGCATTCCCGGAACGCAATCCGTCGACTACACCCTGGGCTGTTTTCTCCTTCACCATAATTTTCGTCTTCTGATATTCTCCAGGATAAAAATCAGAACTCTCTCCGTGGAAATCAGAATTGGCGAACAACCAGAATCTACGTCCTTCACTCAATAAAGCATCCCAGACACCACCTACTTTGGCTGCAAAAATACCTGTTCCACCCCATGTAGCGCCATCGTTTTTACTCTCACCCGTAGCGCCATACGAGCGTGAGCTATAGCCTCCTCTGTTTTTACTTTTCTGATGACCCGGCTGGCTGTCGAACCCAAAGAAAACATCCGGTCCGATGTCGTTCATATCGCGCAGATCTTCGATCTTAAAACTACCTGAACGTTCTACATGTGTGGGAACGATCCAGGCAGATTTCGGATAATTCTGCTGTACCCATGCGATGGCTTCCCGTGTCTTCGCTGTTCCTTCTTTTTTGGATTTTACCCATCCGTGGGGTTCAGAAATATCTTTGTCGCTGTTATCGAATTTATATTCGAACTCGGCAATTGCATTTGCATTGGAATTTTCCGAATCAAACTGTTTATCGATGATGGTAAAGTTCACGTGGTTATGTCCCGGCGCATTCCATTCCAATCCCTGAATGATAATCTTTTCGGGCAGCACCTCCCGATACAATTGCGTATCTTTGAACGAAAAATCACGCAGTACCTGCCATCTCCACATATCGTTTCGATTCTCGGGATCTCTGGTACCTTCCAGTGTGATTCCCTCCACATCACTGAATTTCACCGTGGTTCCCAAATCTTTCCCAGAGACAGTTGCCCAGCGCGATGAACGGCCCCCGTGCTCACTGTTTGCCCACCAGTCCAACCCGTACTGGGCGTTCTTTCTCATCATGAACCCGAAGCTGTAGCTCCCGTCGGTGTAAGTAGTATGCTGGTGAAAATCACCTGCCAGGTAACTGCCCTGTCCTTCTGAGTTAAATATACACACCGCAAACAGCGTTGCGGTTACCAATATTTGTTTTTTGAATAAATGTTTCATATTTGTTCATTTTAATTTTGTACTGATTGTAAAGTAATGCTCATTCTTATCAGGTACAATTTTTGTATCAAGTAGAAGTTTATCTTGTGTAGTATTGAATGTAAAAACCTGAATTTGATCCTTCTCCGGTATAAACCGATACAATCTTATCGCTCCTCCTTCTGTCGCACTATAATCACTTAGCAAAGCGTGCACAACATTCCCTTTTTCACCAATATATTTGCTGTGAATTGCATTCGAACGACTTTGATCACCGGAAATAATCATCCTGATATTTTCATGTTTCTTAAAACATTTATTCCATAATTGCTCCGCTGAATTTCCTTTATCTCCATAAGTTTTATGCCAGCGCATAATTCCTTTTGGCGCATCAAAATAATCAACATCCTGAATCGGCCTGTCACGGGGTCCTAAAAACATGTGCGTGGTGACAATGGCAAACCTCTCCTGATGTTCATCCAATACCTGATTTGCCCAGTCGATCACGTTATCAGGGGCATTGCACGCAATGTGCATGATAATAATATCTACACCGTTTGAAGACAGCAACTGATAGCTATTGGTGTTGTTATTAATTTCCCCACCGTACCAGTCGAACGATTGAAATCGTGCAGCAGGGAAGTAGTCTTGATATAAATCGGTATTTCCGTTCGAAGTCATATCATGATTACCGGGAGAAATCCCGTAAGGTATTTCCCCGTGAAACCGGTTGAGATAAGTTTTTGCCACATTCCATTGATCGGTATTGTTCATATCAACCACGTCTCCGGCATGACTTACAAAAATGATGTTCTGCTTATCCACATTTTTCGTAATCCAGCCTGTTTGTGAGTCGAAGACCCTGTTTTTCACCTCATCCTTGCTTTCAGGATCATGTTTCGTTCCCTTTCCCGAATAGGATTGGGTATCGGCCATCACGGCAATGGTGAATGTATTGTCGGGAGCCTCGTCAAGTGTTGGGAGCTCAGCCTGTGCACACACCGAAACGGGCAGACATAAAGACAAGACACACCAGAAAAGAATGGTTGTTTTTATTTTTCTCATATTAACTGCGAGTTTTTACAGAGATAGTGCCTCGAAGCATTTCTCCCCAATAAATTTTAAACGTATACTCATTATTTTTTGACAAGCCATCAATCAATCTTTCACCTAAATTGACTTCCGATGAAGTGAGATTAACAGTTTGTTCCAGAGCGCTGCCCAAAAAGACTTCAATTCTCGTGACCTCTTTTTCCGGGTTCCATTTAAGTAAAATGGAATTTTGGGTTATCTGACCATTGCTGATTCCATAAAAGACATTTTCCGTCCCCGTCACAAAGGTCACCTCTTGAAATTCGGAATCCTTCACAGCCGCATCTTTACTAACAGCCTTTATTCTGGCTGAATATCGTGTATTACTCCATAAATCATCAACCCGTAAATTATTTGTGCCGCTTACCTCAAAACTTTTTTTCTCATTACTAAAAGACAAACTATCTTTACTTAATTCCAGCATGAATGTGGCGTTTTTTATGGGAATCCATTTGAATTCAACTTTATTTCCATTAATATTGACCTCCAACAATGGAGGACGGAATAACCGGTCTGTGGTCTCTTCGACTTCATTGAAAATTGTTTCATCGTTGCACGAAATTAATATTCCGGTAAAACAAAGAGTCAATAAACAATATATTAATATGTTATGTTTCATAATTATTCTTTTTAATAATTTTAGAAATTAAACTATTGAGGTATCTGATCATTTGTAAGCACACCGTTACTTGCCGTTATGATATTATTGGCGATTGGATACAGATAATTATTCTTCTGAACATCAAGTCCATTCGCAACAATTGCTAAATCCTCCTGCAACCTTCTTTTATTGCTCGAAGACATCAGTGGCAACCATGCTGAACGGGTATACCCCTCAATAGAAGTTGCCGGGAGTCTGTAATCGGGATTCAATATCTCTATTTGTTCTTCATCTATATGTCTCCAAAATATGTAATCCGGAACAATAGTTGCATAACTCGCATCATCATTAACGAGTTTCATACATTCTTCTCTCATCTCGTTAATTTTTGATCCCAACAAATTCCACCTGATCAAATCGTTTTTACGAACCAGTTCTCCTCCTCCAAACTCCCACGCTCTTTCATCAACGATTGCATTAAAAAAACTTTCTTTATCTGAAGAAATTGATTCAATGTATGCATCGACCTTCTCATCCCACAGTTCTTGTGGAAAAGCTCGCTTCCGCACCATGGCAAGCGCCTCTTTAGCATCCTTCGTAGGGCCGTTTATTTCATTTTCGGCTTCGGCAAATATAAGTACAACATCTGTGTAACGCATGATGGGAAAATTGAGCCCCGAATTCCTGTTGGAAGCTAAATCTCCTCCCATAAGTGGATTCATCCATGATTTTCTCCATTTATTAGGTGTAAAGGCCCTGCCATTATTTGAAATCAGTCGTTGCTGACTTGGGTATTTGCTGTCGGCATAATTGTACAACCCAACTGATACATCTCTACGCTTATCGTTTCTGTCAAATGAGTAATAATAGGTAGGCGGAACACTCACCGAGCCTCCCCCGCCACCTCCATATTTTGTATCGCCGCTCCAAAAGGCCATTCCCACCCGTGAAGCAAAAATACTTGCATCTGTTCTCCCCAACGCTATTTCAAATAATATCTCTCCATAGGTCAGGTCCATCGAATATGTGTGGATCGTTCGGAATATATTTTCAAAATCCGGATTGAGCTGATGTTGTCCCGATTCAATCAGCTCTTTACTCTCCTGACGTGCGATCTCGTAGTATTCTCCAGATTTGGCTCCTCTTTTTGTTTCGAGTGTTCCGTTTCTAAGCGAATAACCGGCATATGCCATCGCCATTCTGGCTCTTAATCCTTTCACAAATCCTTTGTTCACTCTTTCAACTGTTCTGGTTTCACTCAACCAGGGCACATATTGCTCTACATTTTTCAAGTCTTCTATCAGATACTCATATATTTCGTCGCGATCAGTTTTGGGAAGATTATAATCATCGCCAGCTTGTGTAGATTTTATGGAAAAAGGAACATCACCCCAGGTATGAATCAGTTCATAATAAGCCAATGCTCGTAAGGTTACCGCTTCACCGTATAAACGGTGCGCTTCTTTAGAATCTGCTCCTTCCCAAATGGGACTTAGTGGTAAATTGTCAATGCATAAATTTGCCCTTTCAATTGCAAAATAGAGTGCATTCCACATCTCCTCCAGCTTTTTAGAGCCAGGAGTTCCGGCATAATGAGCCAACTGGTTTTTTGCACCCTCATTTGCAGAAAAGGTGAACTCAATATCACTATCTATTTTTGTAAATGGATAATAATATCCATAAGAATCACCGGTCGTAAACGTTTGGTAGATACCAAAGACTGCTTTTGAGGCAAAATCTACATTCGAAAATGTGGATTCTTCCGTAAAAACGGATTTTGAATCCGCGTCCAACCAATCCTGACATGAATTTAATCCCAATAAAGTCAGGAAAATACTTACAGAATAAATTATTTTTTTCATTATAGCTATATTTAAAATTCAAGATTAATCCCCATATTAAAACTCCTGCTCCTGGGATAAGCATTCCAGTCTATACCGGGTGTAAGAGGCGTTGCGCGTCTTGTATCCACTTCCGGGTCGTATCCTGTATAGCTTGTCCACAGCCAAAGGTTATAACCTGTGAAATAGACTCTCAGGGACTCAATTCCTATATTTGCCAACAACGGCTTTGGTAAAGTATAGCCTAAAGTGAGATTATTCAATCTAAGAAACGAGCCATCTTCAATTACCCATGAATGCAATGCGGCATGTGTCATCGCTGTTGACCAGAGTGTCGCATGCTGATTCATCTCCGCCAGTTTTACTGGATCACTCACTTCAAGACCAGTCAGTTTGTCAATATATGTAAATCTATGATCAGAGTTTGCAATATCTAAGATATTTTTGTAATTATATCCGGTTGCATACATATGGAAATACAATTTGTTGGCGTTGTATATATCATTTCCGTATACCCAGTTAAAAAATGCTGACAAGTCAAAACCTCTGAACTGGGAAGTAAAACTAAATCCACCGGAATTCTTTGGATTTGTATTTCCTATAACCACTTTATCATTCGCAGCATCTACCACAAAATCACCATTCTGATCTTTCAATTTCAATGCACCCGGCCAAAATCTTCTGGGCATGGTGAGCGAACTGTTATCTGACACTCCTTCCTTTAGCGTGTACTTTCCATTGTCATAGGTAAAGTCATCAAACGTATACATACCCTCTGTCTCGAAACCGTAAATGACACCAACCTGGCCTCCTTCTTCGATCAAATATTCACCCGAAGGTCCGCTGTTACTGGTAAACCAATCCGTATTCTGTTCCCAGCGTTTGGTGTCACCCAGTTTATCTATTCTGTTCTTATTTACTCCAATATTAAAGGAAGAGAATAATTTAAAATCTTTCGTATCTACAATGTAACCGTTTAAAGTCAGTTCAATACCGCGATTAGATGTTTGTCCAATATTTTGCCATTGCCGGGAATAACCGGTATTTGAAGGAATACTTGCCGATAATAGCAAATCCTTCGTCGTATTTAAGTAGGCCTCAATTGTACCATTTAATCGTTGATTAAACATCGTAAAGTCCAATCCCATATTCCGGGTTATGGTGGTCTCCCATTTCAAATGAGGGTTCGACAATACACTGCCGGGTTTGAAGTAGGCGGTAGGTGCTGATCCCTCCCCATCACCGTCTATATAAAGGCCCCCTGCATCTACTGTGTATATTTTTTTCCATGCGTTATCGGGGATTCTGTTATTCCCGGATGCTCCGTAACTCAATCTTAATTTCAGATCATCCAGCCATTTTTCTGTCGGACTCATAAAATCTTCGCTGGACATACGCCAGGCAAATGCAGCGGAAGGGAAAGAAGCCCATCTGTTTTCAGGCGCAAATTTGCTCGAGCCATCCATTCTATAAGAAGCTGAAAACAAATAGCGATCCTTCATATCGTAATTTACTCGTCCAAAATATGAAGATAATTTTGAAGCGGGGCTGTCGAATGTGTCAGTAGGATCCGGTATTCCCAAACTCATCATAGCCAATGCTCCTTCCGGATCAATTGTTTTTGGAAAAAACTTTGAGGTATTAAAAACTGATTCGTATTTCTCGTAATTCAACTCCTGACCAACCATCAAAACCATATTATGCTCTGGCAATATATTATCTTTATTGTATGTCAATATATTTGCCACTCTGTAACTATTGGAATTCCTATTATCTATTGATGCATAGGGCAGTCTACCGTACCTGAAAGCATTTGAAGTATTGACTCCGTAGAATCTTTTATCTGTATATGTGCCGTATTGTGTACCGTATTCAAAGCGATATAAAAGATCAGAGGTGAAATTAATATTGGCAGCTCCATTAAAATTAAATTTCAAATCTTTTCTACGACGATAATCGTCCAGTATTTGTTTTACAGGATCAAGAATATTGCTGGAAATAACTTCATAATCGTTGTCATCCAAATCAGTATCTATATAATTTACCACTCCATTTACAGGTCTGAATTGTACAGCGTGTGAAAGTCTTGTATTACTTGATGTCCCTGCACCTTTTAAATAATAATCGGATAACCTGACATTTAAATCTAATTTCAACCAGTCTTTCACTTGATGAGACGTGTTGAGATTGAAATTCATTCTGGTATATGCTGAACCAATCATGATCTCTTTTTCATCACGTCTGTTTAAACTGATATTGTATTGATTTGCCTTATTTCCCCCGCTGAGAGTAAGATTGTTTGAGAAACTTGTTCCGTTTCTGCCAAATACTTCGTCCTGCCAATTGGTACCCTCCATCTGTTTATAAAGATCGTAATCTCTGAAATCACCATAATATTTACGGAATGTATCATTATTCCCCTGCAACTCGTACTGCCAATATACATACTCGTATGGATTAAGCACATCGAGTGTTTTTGTAATATTCTTTACTCCGTAATAACTGTTAAAACTGACTTTAACCTTGCCTTCCGCTCCTCTTTTTGTGGTAATCAACACAACACCATTCGCACCTCGTGCACCATAAATTGCCGATGATGAAGCATCCTTAAGAATATCAATTGATGCTATATCAGTTGTGGGTATGTCATTCATGTTATCCACCGGAAAACCGTCTACTACGTACAAAGGAGAATTATCCTGGGTGATCGACCCCCCTCCTCTGATTCTAATTTTCACTTCTGCATTAGGATCACCCTCTGTTTTAGATACCTGAACACCGGCTAACCTGCCCGTCAGTGACTCTGCTGTAGAAGCAACAGGTAAATCTCTTAATAAAGTTCCGCTTAAAGAGGAGACAGAGCCAGTTAAATCTCGCTTTTTAACAGAACCGTACCCGATAACCACGACCTCATCCAGGAGTTCTGTATCTTCAGAAAGAGTTATACTCAATCTACTCCTCCCATCCCACACGACTTCCTGTTCGGTAAAACCGATATAGGTGAAAACAATGGTAGAATTTGGCGTTACATGAAAAGAAAAGTTTCCATCCACATCTGTGACGGTCCCGTTAGAAGTTCCTTTCTGCACCACATTTACACCGATTAAAGGTGCATGCTGCGCATCTACGACAGTTCCACGCACTTCTCTGGTCTGCTCAATCTGTTTGGACTGGGGTAATACTTCTTTTTTTACTTTGACGACCAAATAACGGTTGTTGCTTTTCTTTTCGTACGTATACTCCGTGTTTTCCAACGATTTATGCAACCATTCTTCCATATTGTTGGTTGTAGGAGTTAAAGCCGGTGTTCTTTTATTTTCCAACTCCGACATATTATAAGAGACCGATTGTCCCGTTTCCTTTCCCAATTCATTCATTCGTTCCATCCTGTCTGCCAGTGATTCAGCCGGGAAATTTCCGTAATGTTGCATTTCAGCATAGACATTCGATATGTTGATCCACATAAATATATATATGCTCAACATGCTTCTTAAAATTAAACTAAAACGATAAATCATACATTTTCTAATTAAATAATTTCACCGAGTTGTTTGTTATTGTATACTGTATATCATATAACTTACAGATATCTTCAAGCACTTCCTGCAGGGGTATATCCCTCGAGAAGGATGCATGGATCCGGTCTTGCCGATTGGTTATGCCTTCAAAATCCACATTGATGTCAAACACTTGTTTTAACCGGAAAGCTACTTCCTTGATGCCTGCGTTTTCCAAAATTATAAGCCCTGTCTGCCAGGCTGAATTTTTTTTTGCATCCGTTCTGTCGGAGAAAATTTGACCATCTTTATAGCTGTAGGTAACTTTGTTGTCGGGATCAATTACAATGGTATTCTGCTTGTTATCCGTAACCTGTACCCTTCCTGTATTGACCGAAATAATCTGTTCTTCCAGGTCTTTATAGGCTCTGATGTTGAACGAGGTCCCCACCACCCTGGTAGTCAACCCATTGGGGGTATGTATAATAAAAGGTCGGTTGACATTTTTGATTACTTCAAAGAAGGCCTCACCTTCATCCAGCCAGATTTCACGCTGATGTGCATTGAATTTCCCTTCGTACATGGAGATGGAGGTTCCCAGGTTCATAAAGATCTTCGATCCATCGGGTAAAGTGATCTTTTTCATTCTGTCCTGTGTGGTAAACTGTCTGGATATTCGCATTTCTGTTGTCAGCATCCCTTCATCCCTGTTGTTTTTCTTAGAGAAAGAGAAATTAAGCACTACTACAAACAAAACCATGGCAGCTGCCACAAGACCTCCAAAAGCGAGTAAAGCATTTCGTGTTGTCGCTGAAGACTGCTTGTTTCGTAGTAGCACAAACTCACTCCAGGCCTGTTTGCTGAATACCTCTGCCTCTTCATCCGAAATAATATCGGTGTGTGCAGAAGCTTTTTTATCGTACCAAAGTTCAACGATACGTTTTTCTGTCGTCGTTGTTTTCCCGCGTACATAGTCTGAGAATAGCTTTTTAAGCCTGTTCATATATGAATAAAGTTGATTATTGGCAGGAACTCATCGATTGTTCCTACTCTTATAGCAGTGGTTTTTTTAGAAACATCCCTGCTTTATTTTGTTAATGAAATTTAAACTTTATGCTTAAAAAAACGTAACGAAAACGTAACTGAATTGAGGTCGTTTCGTAACATTCATTGCTTTACTTTGTGTTATTCAACAAGGGAAAATCGACAATGATTGTAGGGTTAGATACTTCAAAAAACATCTCCGATATGGAGGCATTGCAAAATAAATCACAGTTTCGGCTCATCTTCCAACGATACGCGGGAGATCTGTACAAGACTGCGACACATTATGTGAACAGGGACGATGCAAAAGATATTGTGCAGGATTTAATGATTGAGACATGGAATAAAAGAGATACGCTTACGGGGAATGCAGCGGGCAGCATCAAAAGTTATCTTTTCATCCGTTTGAAATTCAGAATACTCGATTTCTTCAGCCAAAAACCGGAACATATTCTCTGGGAAGAGGCATTGCCTGAATTGGTGCAACTTTCCATGAGCAACGTTTTTGATAAAACGATTTTGAAAGAGCTGGAACAGATTATCTCTGATTCGATGCGGGAGATGAAACCATCAGAATTAGAGGTCTTCCGGCTGCGTTGGGAGCAACAGCTATCTGTACAGGATACCGCCCAGACTTTGGGTATTTCGTCCAAATCGGTCATTAACCGTTTTTCTTCCGCATTGAAGATCGTGCGTGAAAATGTAATTGAATATTATAACGATGAATCCCTGGCAGACACAACAATTCCTTTCTTCGCAACTCCCCTGTAGTGACAGCAATAAAGATGACGGGCAATCTTTAACTTTTCCTTATCATCTGTAAACTAGCCTGGTGCGATATCTTACTCATTCCCCGACAATAAAAAGAGAATAATAAACGGGACCATAGCATTTCTGAGAAGAAAACCACAAAAAAACGGGCGTCGAAAAAAAACGACACCCGCTCTTACGTAAATCTTTGTCAATCTCAAAGGATGACGCTTAAATCTTCGGAAGTAAAATTCATTGCTTTGATTACTCCGTTTTCGTCGATCAAGTAATTCCGGAACCCGCGGTTCAGTCTAAAATCTTTGTACAGTCCTGATTCGGGTCCGTTTACTTCACAAAATTGTGAAATAGTGTCGAGATTATCCATTGCCAGTGTTCTTTCTACAACATGAATATTTTGATCGAATGAGATAGAAAGAAACACAACATCCGCATTTGTCATTTTTAAAAAATTATGCAGACGCACGTTGGTCGCTCTGGATCGGGCATCATAAGAGGCCCAGAAATTAACCACGACTTTTTTGCCTTTGTAATCACTCAGGTTGCAAGAATCACCCTTTATATCCGTCAAAACAATATCGGGTAATCTTTCTCCGGGGTAGTATCCGATGGAAGGAACCGCATCCTTCACAGAACCTGATGATAATGCAAGTGAAAACATTGCGATAAGGCAAAAGTTCACGTACTTCATATAAAAAAATTTTGGTTATTACTCGGACTTGGCCGATGCTTCACGCAGGATGCCAAATCCCTTAACTTTTAAGACTTTTCGCTAAAAGCCTTTTGTAGAAGTCTGCAAAATTACGTCACTTTTTTGAATATGACTCATTTTTGCACGAAAACTTTCTTACCAAATGTTAATATTCGCATTCTCCATATCCCAAACAGCTGATAATCATTGCAAAACAGAAAAGAACGATTCGATCGCTTCGATAGAACTATCTTTTAAAATCACTTTTTTGTCTTTATCCAGCAGATAAAGTGTGGGTATCGCTTTAATATCATAGAGCCTCTTTAGGTTGATTTCCATTCCTTTATCGTATGCATGTACCCATTTCGCCGGCAAATGCGGCAAATGGGAATACCACTCGCTCAGATCATTATCCGGATAGAGAGTAAGCACGGTGAGCATCGTCCGGGAGGAGTTGTTCAGTGCCAGCGCAGCGTTCAATGGCTTTGAGGCGTTGAGTTGCTCCATTACAGCTTCACAGGTGGGGCATCCCGGATTGGAAAACATCAGCAGAGTGTATTCACTTTTCAGCTCATAAAGCGAGAACGTTAACCCGGAATCGAGTGTATAATGAAAATCGTTGGCTTTTTGCCCGATACGGTTCTTCAATGCCATGTCGAGCTGAAACGCATAATGCGAAACATCTTCCTCAACCAGCAGGGGCGATTGCACCAGTTGCTGAAGTATGGGAAGATAAAACTCCTCGTTACGATATGGGGAATTGGGATCATAAAAGTATTTATCGAATAAGGAGGCAAAATAACGGTAAAAAATGGTGTCAGCCTCTGCCTTACCTAGCGTGTAAAGAAGCGATTTATCGGTCTCTTCTTTTGAAAAATAAGGCAATATATTGATATAATCCACAAAAGCCTGTTCGGTGATATCGGGACGCTCAATCAGTTTTCGGTTACTGAAATCGAAGCGGTCCCAAAAGTGCAACGACAAATATCTGGCACGGTCATCGGGAGTGACAAGTGCATCCGGTATCACAGGCAAAACAAACGTATCGGGAACGATGGTCTGTGATACTACAGCAACGTCGGCACGCACTTCAGTTTGCGTCTTCTTGCTCGACGAACAGGAGATCGTGATCAGCAAAGCTGCACCGACAAGCGATATAACGAGAATGAAATCCTTCATAATGGCCCCTTTGTTCCAATTTGGCGTAAAGATAATAAAATCCCGATATTTTTCGTACATTTGTAGTTTACGTTTTGTCCGATTCAGTCATGGATAATTTTATTGTTTCTGCAAGAAAATACAGGCCTTCCACCTTTCGTTCCGTCGTGGGACAGGAAGCGCTCACCACCACATTAAAAAACGCCATCGCGGGCAACAAGCTGGCACATGCCTATCTGTTCAGCGGTCCCCGCGGCGTGGGAAAGACCACCTGTGCCCGAATTTTTGCCAAAACAATCAACTGCCTGGACCCAACGAACGATTTCGAAGCGTGCAACGCATGCGAATCGTGCAAAGCCTTTAACGAACAACGATCGTACAATATTCATGAGTTGGATGCTGCATCCAACAACAGTGTCGACGACATCCGCAGTCTGATAGATCAGGTGCGAGTGCCGCCACAAATCGGGAAGTATAAGGTGTACATCATTGACGAGGTTCACATGTTATCCCAGTCCGCCTTCAATTCCTTCCTGAAAACGCTGGAGGAACCTCCCTCCCACGCGATTTTTATCCTCGCAACCACAGAGAAGCACAAGATCATTCCCACTATTTTATCGCGATGCCAGGTGTACGATTTCAACCGCATCCACGTTGGCGATATCGTAGAACATCTGCAGTATGTGGCAAAAGAGGAGGGGGTACAAACCGAACCGGAAGCACTCAACATCATCGCCCAGAAAGCGGATGGCGGAATGCGCGACGCTCTCTCCATCTTCGATCAAACAGTCAGCTACACGGGAGGCAACATCACTTACCAGGCAGTAATTGAGAACCTGAACGTGCTGGATTATGAATATTATTTTAAGCTTTCTGAGACCATCCTGGCGGGAGATGTGGTGAATTGCCTGCTCATTCTGAATGACATTCTCAACAGAGGGTTCGAAGGACAACATATCGTCAGCGGCATCTCTTCTCACTTTCGCGACTTGCTGGTGTGCAAAGATCCGGCCACGGCACAGCTTTTTCAAGTAGGGGCTTCTATTCGGGAAAGATATATCGAGATGGCACAACAGTGCAGCAATGTTTTTCTGTATCGGGCCATAGATCTGGCCAACGACTGCGATCTTAACTATCGCCTCAGCAAGAACAAACGCTTATTGATGGAACTGATGCTGATCAAGTTATGCCAGATCACAGAGGTCTCCACTGCAGGGAAGGAGGAAAAAAAAACGACTATTGAACCGATAACGACTTCAAAGAGAGGTGATGAAAAGTGTGAAACGGTAGCTACGGACCCAAAAGCAACAAACGACACGCAGCAATCAGGCAATACGCCCAGCCTGCAGGAACAAGATGTAAAGCAGCACAGGGAAAGCGATAAGCAACCACCGGTATCCAAAAAAGTGAACCACGACTCTGGAATTCACTCCGAAAAAGGCAATGAAAAACCATCAGCCCCCAAAAGAAGAAACGTCTCCATGGCAGGCATGGGGGTGTCGCTAGCCTCAATCAACCAGACCCAAAAAGAGGAAGCCAGCACGATCAGGGAGGAAGTTCTGCAAAATGGCACCAACCTGTTCACGGAGAAAGAGCTTATTTCTGCCTGGCAAGAATATGCCAGGTCGCTGAAAGAAGAGGTACTTCTCAAAAATACCATGTCGCTCTACCTGCCCAGGATGCTGAGCGATGTATTGTTTGAGGTGGAAGTGAATACGGAGCTAAACAAACAATATCTCACCGACAATAGCATGTCTATCCTCACTCATCTCAGAGAAACTTTGCAGAACGGAGAGATCACCATGACCATCCGGATTGCGGAAGATAATGCGATTAAAAAACCGCTTACTTCACGGGAAATATTCGACGAGATGGTTCAACAGAATCCGGCTCTGCAAAAACTATCCGATGAATTCGGACTAGAGCTAAGTTAGTCTGCTCCGATGAAATTTTGGCTAGTCGTCTTCCTGTTCCTTCTCAACTTTGGCTGCAGCGGGCCCAATAAAAAGCCCCGACAAGCTGTCGTTTTACCCATAGATAGCTATGTGGAGAAACCTGTAAAACAGGACACACTGATCGACGCGAGCTACACCTTCGAGGAAGCCACAGCCGGAAGCGGGGCACCACAAAAAATTATTGACAGCCTGAATCTGCTGGATGTGACCTATTTCTCCACCGATGGGAGAATACACCGGGGGCAGGTCCTGTCTAACAAGCAGATATCAGGCGACATAGCAACACTCTTCCGGTTTATGTTCGAGACAGGGTTTGTGATCGAGAAAGCCATACCCATAGTGCATTACGATTGGAACGACAGCCTCTCGATGGACGACAACAACACTTACAGCTTCTGCTACCGCAACATCTCCTACTCCAAACATGCTACCGGCATGGCCATCGACATCAATCCCAGATTCAATCCGGTACGATGGAAAAAAACAGGCCGCCCCAATCAACCCGAAAGGGCGGTGTCAGACACCACCGTAAACGGAACATTGTATCCCGGACACCCTGTCGTGAAAAAGTTCACCGACAAAGGGTTCCGTTGGGGACACACATTTTCGAAGTATTACGACGATCATCATTTTGAAAAAAAATGAACACTACCGGGCGCCATATCACTAGCGGAAATGGCAGCCAATCTCATTCCTTCCTCTAATCGGATTTAACGTATAGCCGCCACCGGGTGCCTGCTACAGGTCGACCCATTCTCCCGCTTTGACCATAAACCTGCAAATATAGAGATTTTGGATTATTCGATAATTTTTTTATCCTGCCCAGCTACTCCTGTCCAGATTCCGGTAGTTAATGGCTTCCGCCAGGTGGGCCGGTTTTATCTGTTCACTCCCCTCCAGATCAGCCACAGTGCGTGACATTTTAAGAATGCGGTCATAAGCACGGGCAGAGAGGTTGAGGCGTTCCATGGCTGCCTTCAACAGAGTCAACCCGGCGTTGTCGGGAGAAACATATTTATGCAACATCTTACCGGTCATCTGAGCATTACAATAGACGCCCCGCGCTCCGCAGAAACGGCGCATTTGAATCTCTCTGGCCCTGATTACGCGCCCACGTATTTCGTCGCTGTGCTCTGCGGATGTCCGCTCTGATATTTTTTCGAAAGGAACAGGAGTAATCTCGATGTGCATATCGATCCGGTCGAGCAAAGGGCCCGATATTTTATTAAGATATCGGTTTACAGCACCGGGAGGACAAACACATTCTTTCCCGGGATGGTTGTGAAAGCCACAGGGACAGGGATTCATGGCAGCCACAAGCATGAAGCTTGCCGGATAATCCACACTGAAACGGGCACGGGAAATGGTGATTTTACGATCTTCCAGCGGCTGGCGCATTACCTCGAGCACATTCCGGTTAAACTCAGGCAACTCGTCGAGGAAGAGTATGCCATTATGAGCCAGGCTGATCTCTCCCGGCTGAGGGTAGGTGCCACCACCTACCATCGCCACATTGGAGATGGTGTGATGTGGGGCACGAAAGGGCCTTTGAATCATGAGCGACTTGTGCAGGCCGGTGCGTCCTGCCACGCTGTGAATCCTGGTCGTCTCCAGCGCTTCTTCCAAAGAAAAAGGAGGAAGAATGGTCGGTAGTCTTTTGGCCATCATCGACTTGCCCGATCCGGGAGCACCAACCATAATAACATTATGACCACCCGCAGCCGCAACCTCCAGGGCGCGTTTCACGCTTTCCTGTCCTTTCACATCAGAGAAGTCGAGGTCAAATGCATTGCGACCCTCCCGGAACTCTTTTTCCACATCTACGACAGTAGGCTCCGGAATGTGCTGTCCATTAAAGAAATCGACTACATCGCGTATATTATCCACTCCATATACAGCCAATCCATCCACTACAGCTGCTTCTTTAGCGTTGGCAGTGGGAACGACAAGCCCCCTGAAACCATTCTCCTTTGCCATCATGGCAATAGACAAAGCTCCCCGGAGCGGAAGAATACTCCCGTCGAGCGACAGCTCTCCCATCATCACATATTCGTTGAGCTTGTCGGGGCTGACAGCCCCGGATGCCGACAGAATACCGATGGCAAGGGGTAAATCGTAGGCCGATCCCTCTTTACGGATATCGGCGGGCGACATATTGATGACAATCTGATGACGGGGAAACTTCAGTCCGTTCATCTCCAGAGCTGAAACAATTCTTTCGTGGCTTTCTTTTACGGAAGTGTCGGGGAGGCCGACCAGCAGGAAGCGGATCCCCCTGGAAACATTCACCTCAATGGTAATGAGCGTAGCATTGATACCCTGTACAGCCGCTCCAAACAGTTTGACCAGCATGTAGCATAAATATTTTTATATGATGTTGTTACTTTTCGGCTGTGCTGGTGACTGCTGTCTTCACATTCTGTGCGGGAAGATTGCGTACTTTGATAGTTTGGCCCGGAGAAACAAGCAAATTAAAAGGAACGAACTGCACATTGAATGTCTCCACGATGTCTGACCCCCAGCTCTGTTTCTCGGGGATTACAGTCCAGGGTATTGAATCATTCTCGACATACTCAATGGGATAGATGTCGGAATCGATATAGATGGTTAAAAATGCCACACTGTCTTTATCCATAGCAGCATATTCATTTTTCAGCAGCTCAACCGTTTCGCGAGATTCGATGCCCACTGTAGAGATGAACGACAACAGCAGATATTTGCCGTTAAAATTATAGGAGTAGATCTCCGCACCGTCCTTGTCGGTCAGCTTAAAATAGGGGACCGGCGCTCCTTCGGCTGATCGCTTCATCTTCTCTGAATAAGATTGCAACCGTGCGGCAAGCTGTGTTTTGGTAACGTCTCCCTCCAAATAACCAAGTACTCTCTCCAACCCCTGGGAATTGTCGCTGTCCATAAAAAAATTACCAATCAGTATCAGGCTTGATAATTTACCGGGATGTTCCTTGATGTAATCTTCGGCTTTGAGTGTCAGTTCATGATTTAACACATTCAGTTTGGCCATCTCTTCACGATGGGCCAGCGTGTTGTTAACCACACTATCCGCTTCTTTTTCTCTCAGCAAATTTTCAAGCAGTTGTCCTCGCTGGGTAAGCAATTCTAAATTACTGATTTTAAAGGAAGTAATATCATCGTTTATCTCGTTCCCGTTTACTTTGATCAGATCGGGCAACCGGGCATCGCCTTCAATGGTGATTTTCTCTCCATTATTGGCAAACACGACTGCGGCACTTTCATAATTATTCAGATGAAAGGATATGGTTGTCAGCGTATCCAGATTGTTTTTGTAGACAAAACGGCCTCTGCTGTCCACTCTGATGGTGTCAATGGCAAGGGTGTCGCCCGACAGATAGGAAGCAACGATATAAGGATATTCCAAATTGGTAATTTTTCCTTTTATAGACGTGCCATCCCCGCCATCACAGGCAACAGCAACCAATAAAATAAAAAAACAAAACCATATTTTAATCCACCTGACCATAGACTACTCAATTTTCCCAATTTCTGTCTTTTTGGTTTAATATTCTTTTTTTATTAGACAAAGTATACCCAAAACGACATATCAGTACAAAGATAGGCTGTATTTTTTAAATATTCAAAGATTTTCACATTTATTTAGCTGTTTTTTCTTTTTTGCAGTTTATACCTGCTGCAGATCAAAAAATGGAAGAAAATAGTTAGTTTTGTACACTTAATTAAAAACGTGTCTTATGCCTTTCTCCATCGTAATTCCCCTATATAACCGTCCCGAAGAAATAGACGAGCTGCTTGCCAGCCTCTGCAATCAGACCTGCAAGGAGTTTGAAGTAATTATCGTGGAGGATGGATCTACACGCAAAAGCGATGTTGTTGCGGAGAAATATCGTGACCAGCTTGACATCACCTATTTCGATAAAGCCAATTCCGGTCCCGGCCTCTCCAGAAATGCAGGAGCCGCCAGGGCAAAATACGATTACCTCATTTTTTTCGATTCCGATTGCATCATCCCTTCCCATTACGTGGAAACGGTCTCACGCTCGCTTAGCGAAAACTTTGTGGATGCTTACGGAGGGCCCGATGCAGCTCTACCATCCTTTACCACGGTACAAAAAGCAATTAACTACACCATGACTTCTTTTTTTACCACAGGGGGCATCAGGGGAAAGGTACAATCGATGGACAAGTTCCACCCACGCAGTTTCAACCTTGGCGTCTCCAGGGATGCATTCAACACCGTTGGGGGCTATGGTGCCATGCGCTTTGGCGAAGACATCGATTTCAGTCTCCGGCTGCTGAAAGCAGGTTTTCGGACGGCGCTTATTTCCGATGCATACGTATATCACAAAAGGAGATCTACCTTCAAGCAGTTTTTCAAGCAGGTACACAACTCAGGCATTGCCCGCATCAACCTGCATCTGGCCCATCCGGGATCGCTGAAGATGGTACACACGCTACCTGCTCTTTTCGTGGCATTCATGACCACTATGTTCCTTCTTTCTCCGCTACGTCCCGCCATCCTGATTATCCCCGCCATATACAGCCTCACCATCTTTGCAGACTCACTGAGATTGCACAAATCACCCAAAGTGGCATGCTACAGCATAGTGGCTGCCTGGATACAAATGTTGGGATATGGGACCGGCTTCCTGTCAGCGTCATGGCATCGTCTCATCCGTAAGCAGGGCGAATTTCGGGCGTTCGACAAAAAATTTTACGATTAAATCTTCTCTCCATAAGCCAGGTCGCCCGCATCTCCGATGCCAGGCACGATATAGGCCGATTCATTTAATCCCGGGTCGATTGCTGCTGCCCAGATTGTGGTTTTTTCAGCGGGAAAGTTTGTCATGCAGTAGTCAATAGCCTGTCTGCTTGCAATGATGGTGGCAATATGGATGTGCGAGGGAGTTCCCTTCGTGAGCAGCGCCCTGTATGTCAGCTCCATGCTGCTGCCGGTAGCGAGCATCGGATCTGCTATGATCAGCGTCTTTCCATCAATGGAGGGCGAAGCAATATATTCTATGTGGATATCGAAAGATTGATGTCCGGTTTCTTTGTATTTCCTGTATGCGGAGACAAAAGCGTTCTCCGCTCCGTCGAAGTAGTTGAGTATCCCGTGATGGAAAGGAAGCCCAGCACGGAGTATGGTGGCAATGACAATATCCTCGTCAGGTACATTCACTTCCGTCACATCGAGCGGAGTTGTTATTTCCAGGCTTCTGTATTTTAGCTCTTTGCTGATTTCATATGCCATGATCTCCCCGATTCGTTCAATATTTCTGCGAAAACGAAGCCGGTCACCCTGAATGTTGATGTCTCTTATTTCACGGATAAAAGAACTAAGCAGCGAATTATTTTCCGAAAAATTATATACTTTCATTCAATATTATTCAATCATTTTCCGGAAAGCAAAGGTACTATTTTTCCCCTTTTGTCTGAACATTTCCGCCGGTTTTTTGTTGAAAGAAAGGTTTTTTGCGGAAAACGCACTTAATTAAAGAAATTTTTCTTTAATTCCTTTTCAGTTTGAAGGAATTTGTTTATTTTTGTACGACTGTTTTAGGACTTATCACAAAGCGAGTTTTATACAATCATAATAATAAACCCAAAATTTAGTAAGATGGCAAATTTAGATTTAAGCAAGTATGGCATTGTGGGCGATTTCGAAATCGTGCACAATCCTTCCTACGAGACTCTTTTCCAGGACGAAATGAATCCTGCCAACGAGGGATTCGAGAGGGCCAAATTAACCAAAACCGGCGCTACAGCAGTCTACACCGGAAAGTTTACCGGCCGTTCGCCCAAAGACAAGTACTTTGTGAAAGATGACGTCACCAAAGATACACTTTGGTGGGACGGGACCATCAATCGTCCCTGCTCCAAAGAAGCGTTCGACTACTGCAAAGGACGTGTTACCGAGCAGCTTTCCAAGTCAAATAAATTATACGTGGTGGATACCTTCTGCGGCACCAACGAAGATACCCGCATGAAAGTTCGCTTCATCATGGAAGTAGCATGGCAGGCACATTTTGTGACCAACATGTTTATCCGTCCCTCACACTATGAATTGACCCATTATGGTGAACCCGATTTCGTATGCTTAAACGGTTCTAAAACGACCAACGATAAGTGGCAGGAATTTGGCTTAAACTCCGAGAACTTCACCCTGTTCAACCTGACCGAGAAAATGCAGGTGATTGGTGGTACATGGTACGGCGGTGAAATGAAAAAAGGTATCTTCTCGCTGATGAACTACTATCTGCCGCTGCGCGGAATAGCTTCCATGCACTGCTCTGCCAACGTGGGTAAAGAGGGTGACGTGGCCATCTTCTTCGGCTTGTCCGGTACCGGCAAGACCACGCTCTCTGCCGATCCGAAACGCTTCCTGATTGGTGACGACGAACACGGCTGGGACGACAACGGCGTCTTCAACTATGAAGGCGGATGCTATGCAAAAGTGATCAACCTTTCGGAAGAAAACGAACCGGACATCTGGAGAGCTATCCGTCGCGATGCATTGCTGGAAAACGTGACCGTGGATGACGAAGGAAACATTGACTACAGCGATGGTTCCACCACCGAAAATACCCGTGTATCCTATCCTATCCACCACATCAGCAAGATCGTGCTTCCTTCACGCGCAGGACATGCCAAAAAGATCATCTATCTTTCTGCCGATGCTTTCGGTGTATTGCCTCCCGTTTCTATTCTGGACTCAAACCAGGCACAGTATCACTTCCTCTGCGGATTTACCTCCAAACTGGCAGGCACCGAACGAGGAATCACTGAACCACAGCCATCTTTCTCTCCCGCTTTCGGTGAAGCATTCCTGACTGTGCACCCCACCATTTATGCACAACGTCTGGCTGAGAAAATGGAACAACACGATGCAAAGGCATACCTGGTAAATACAGGATGGAACGGAACCGGAAAACGTATTTCCCTGAAAGATACCCGTGCCATCATCGATGCCATCATCGACGGATCAATCGAAAAAGCCGAAACATTCCATGTTCCTGTCATGAACCTCACTGCTCCTGTGAAGCTGAACGGCGTTTCAGACATTCTGGATCCCCGAAGCACCTATGCCGATAAGAGCGAGTGGGAAGCCAAAGCCAAAAAGCTGGCAGGCATGTATATCGAAAATTTCAAACAATATTGCGATAACGACGCAGCTATTGCGCTGATCCCCTCTGGACCGCAGTTAGACTAAGCAGATATTTCGATATTCAACAAGCAAAAAGGCCGTCTCATAATATAACATGAGATGGCCTTTTTTGTCTTACTTTTTAAACCTGGAATCGACTTCTTCTGCTTTTCGAAAGAAGCCGCCAATAACTACGCAAGTTTTCAATCTGTTCAA
>NZ_DCEN01000077.1:1253-9992 GCF_002316955.1 Proteiniphilum sp. UBA1028 | reverse complement strand
GTTCAAGGCTATTATTCACTCATATCTACTTTATGTAAATATAAGGGGGTAATAAGCCAGTAATTAGGGAATACCAGTCCGGGTATAGCCAATGTCTATCGAAAAGCGCCCTGTCCCGCGTAAGGGATCACTCCAGAACCAGCAGCTCCACCTTTCGGAAATCGATGGGGTGACTCTCGCTCTGCAGGGAAATGGTTCCCTTGTGCAGCATTTTGTCACCCTTATTCACATCAATGAGCCGGGCAAAGGAAGCGTCACGCTCGTCGAGCTGCGGCTGGTTGTATTGTAACACGGTATCGCCGTTCACCACATGATATAGCACCTCATTTCCCCTTACCTCCAGTTCGGCGGTGACCCACTCATCCCCAAAGAAGAAACCAGAAGAGGAGTTGATGCAGTGGTCCAGGATCAGTTCGCCATTCATCACAATGTTGGTGCCGGGGGTACAGACGTTCATGTTGGTTCGTTCCACCAGCGAGTCGCTGCCCAGCAACTGTACCTCTACCGAGGTGGGAAAATCCTGATCGAGCGTCATCGTCTCGGGACGCTGTCCGTGAACCATGATACCGGAATTGCGGTAGGCCCATCCCGCTCCTCCGGGACACTGATCTCCCACAAAGCGATACTCCACCCGCAGCTTGTAATGCGACAGTTCATCCTGATAAAAGAGGTGCCCGAAACGTCCATCAAATTGATCATATTGATCATAGCGGACCTTGAGCAATCCATCTTCCACCCTGAAGGTATTACCGAAGTTGTCACCTGCTTCATAGCCGGTGATTTTGGGTGTCCAGCCTGTCAGGTCTTTACCGTTAAACAGCTGGATCCACTTATTCTCAGCGTTCTTTTGCCGACATGAGCTCATCATCAGCAGGATCACGACACTGCCCATCATAAAAAGACTTTTCTTCATCGTTTAAATTTTAACTGTTCTTCATTGTTTATAGGAGTCTGGACAAAGATACAAAACAATTCCATCAAAAAAACCCTCCTTCATGATGAAGCAGGGTTTCATAAATCGTTTCACACAACAAGGTCAACCTTTCCGCAAAGCATTCTCTATCGCCTCTTTAGAAAGTTTCTTCGTGCAGAAGAACCAGTCGTAACAATGCATATCTTCCTCTTTGGCTTCCATGCGCTCCTTGGCTACGCCGCAGGAGCCGGCAGTGGGAACGATCACCTCGTCACCCGGACGCCAGTCGGCCGGCAGAGCGACACCAAATTCATCGGCTGTCTGCAGGCCAATCAGGATGCGCTTCAATTCGTCGAAATTACGCCCCAGGGATAGGGGGTAATAGATGATGGTGCGGATGATGTTCTTCGGATCTATGAAGAAGACCGCCCTTACTGCCTGGGTGGAGTTCTCGTTGGGTTGGATCATGCCATACTTCCTGGCTACCTCCATGGTGATGTCCTCGATCAGGGGGAAGGTCACCTCCACATCCTTCATCCCCTTGTACTCGATCTTCTCCTTGATGGTACGCAGCCAGGCGATGTGGCTGTAGAGACCATCCACGGAGAGACCTACCAGCTGGCAATTGAGTGCTTCAAACTGATCCTGCATGCTGGCGAAGGTCATGAACTCAGAGGTACATACCGGCGTAAAGTCGGCCGGGTGGCTAAAGAGAATCTTCCATTTTCCTTCAAACCCGTCGGGAAAGTTAATGATACCTTGTGTTGTCTTTGCGGTGAAAGAAGGAGCCTTGTCACCGATTCTCGGCATTGCCGGGGTGTTGTTTTCCTGATTTGTTTCCATAGTTCTTTTTTTTAGTGATTTTTGATATGAATTATAGCCCCTATCGATTGATGCAGTCGATAGCTATTCTTTCAGGATTGCGTTTTCATATACAATTTTTCCACATTTTCAAAATGCTATTTTTCCTTCGCGTAAGGCCATGCGGCGCCCCCTCCGCCTTCACGTTGACACATCCATTGGCCTGCAAGATGAGTGCAGCTTCACCATAGCGAGATTATGCACTAAATCATCATTCCCTGTTAATGACTGCATACATGACTCTCATCATGTGCATGCGATTGGCAGCTTGCTCCACCATCTTTGAGGTTACCTGCAAGGTATTCGTTCACGAGCTCGTCCACATCTCCTTTGCAATTTCTGATGACCTCTATGTTACAGGATGAAAGTTTGTTGATCGCTCCCTCTCCGATACCTCCGGCCAGCATTATTCTCACATCCATTTGAGACAGATTAAGGGCAATATCAGACTTGCATCCGCAACCTGCAGGTGAACGGAGTATTTGCTTATCAACGATGTCATCCTTTTCAGAAACAGTGTAAATCGTGTAAAATTCACAGTGTCCAAAATGAGCATCAATCTGGTTGTTTTCTTTTGTTGGTACTGCTATTTTCATATGTTTAAAAATATTATTTTAAAAGGTATCGCATGGAACTCTCTTTTAATCGTGTCCTTGTGAGTGAACAGTTATCATGCTCGTTTTGCACGAAGATTTTTATCATTTCATATTCAGGTGATATACATTATTTAGCCCCTCATTGCTACCTGGAAAGTTTACTATATTTCGATCCCGGCTGTTTTATTTAGCTCCAGAAATGCAGGCAACCCTCCCAAATGATCAGCATGCCCGAGAGAAATAAACACAAAATCAACCGCTTTGATATCAATCCCCATTTTTTCAGCATTACGGATAAGCCGATCAGATGCACCCGTCTCGAGCAGGCATTTGAAAAAAGCTGCTGCCAGATAGACCGACAAACCGTGTTCGTTCTCAAGCGATCTGTCCGCTCCACGATTATCGGACAACACCACTACTTTCACTTATCATTCGCATTTATCGGTATTAACTCGTCATTACCAAAACTTTTGCAATCTTTGCATCTTACATGATTTTCAGGACTATCTATTAATTTATAGCAACGCCTGCAACGAAACCACTCTTTGTCGAACTGTACACTGCCGCCTTCAATATTGATCATCTTTCCTTCTACCAGTGCCATTGCAATTGTTTTACGGGCTTGTTCATAGATGCGCGTCAGGGTAGGCCGCGATATGTTCATCCGTTCCGCTGCCTGCTCCTGAAGCAATCCTTCATAATCCAGTAATCTGACTGCTTCGTATTCATCAAATAACAAAGTGACCGCACTCAGCATTCTACGTGGAATGCCAAAAGGCTTGAATCCCTGCATCAGGGGGGGATTGGATATTTTTCGGTTTTGCTTTGGACGGGACATAATTTCAATTCACAGCTAGAAAGTTGATTTTGTTACTTTAAATTCCAAAGATATGGAATAATTATAAACTTATGTTCATTGAATCATTTCTTTTCACAGATCGGTAAAACTTTAAAAAAACATCGTAGAGTATTAATTTCATTACATCGATACCCGGTATTACCTTAAATAATAACGAAAGCAAGATGAGGGTAAAACCTAACGGCGTTACCCTCCCCCTAACTACCAATCGTTTCCGAAACGACCTTGACCATTACCGCATCTCCCCATTCTTCTAGCTGCACCTTGGTTACGTCCCATGCGGCGGCCAAACACATGTTGCATTTCGTTGTCTGACAGATTTTCGGCACTGTTAAATTTTCTATTTACTCTTCTTGCACCCAAATCGGTACATCGGCCAACACGGCGGCCTGTCATCGGACCTTCACCGTTTGGACCTTTTCGATTAAATCCTGACATCTTAACCTCCTTTTTTAAATTTGTAAAACATAATTATATCGGCAACTCTCTTGCCGCACTCTTGGAATCCATACTGTTACCAGTTGAAATAATCGCAATTCCCATGTCTGCTTCATTGGGCTTATAGGCCCTATGATAGAATATTCATTATATTCAGAAAAAACATTCTGATGCAAAGATATAAAATATTTTGAACTTATGTTCATAATAGTCATGCTTACTATTAAACCCATGAGATTTGTGCGTCGAGCTTGCTTAAAGCAATAAAAAAAGCCGTAATCGATGAGTGAATCATCAATTACAGCTTTTCAGAAGTAGCACGGCCGGGAATCGAACCCGAATCTAAAGTTTAGGAAACTTCTATTCTATCCATTGAACTACCGCGCCGGAATGGATGCAAAAGTAACACATTTTCAGTTATCCACAAAAGAAAAAACTGCTTGTCTATCATCGAAACAAACATTTTCTTTGTTGAAATGTTTATTCTTTAAACAAATATGGAGATCAAACAACAATGAACAAAATAGTTATTCTGTACGGATCATCCGGCGGGAATGCAGCTTCTGTTGCCAGGCAGGTACAGGATCTTTTCGACGGGAACGCAGATATATTCAACGTGATGGACATCACACTCGAGGAAGTAAAAGATTATTCCTACTACGTAATCGGCACATCCACAACAGGTATAGGCGACTTGCAGGACGACTGGGAGGGTTTTCTTCCTTCGTTTGCCAGAATGGATTTTAGCGGGAAAAAAGTGGCGATTTTTGCACTGGGAGATAGTGCATCATACTCAACCAGCTTTGCCGAATCGATGAAAGTGGTGTACGATGAAATGCATGACAAAGTACAGATTGTGGGACAAGTACCTGACGAAGGATACACATACGACGACTCTACCGCGGTAAGCAACGGCATGTGGGTGGGGCTACCCATTGACGAAGATAATGAATATGATCTAACCCAGGAACGTTTGGCAAAATGGGTGGAAATGCTCAAAAAGGAATTTGTGTAGAAATAGATTGCTTTCCTGTTTTTTAGCAAAAGACTGAACATCTTTTTCACAGATCAAAAGAACCGCCGGGGTCCCCGGCGGTTCTTTTCTGATTTTCTTTTTCTTATAGACTAGTAACGGTTATTTATTCCTAATCCAGTTCTTTTATTTTCACATTCTGAAACCAAACTTCGTCACCATGGTCCTGTAACAAAATCAGACCTTCTTCGGCATTGCCGAAATTGGGCCAGTCTTTGTACTTGCTGGTTTGCACCAACTTGTTCCAGGCATCGCTGTTCCGATCATATTCCACAATTTTCACACCGTTGAGCCAATGTTCCACATGGTTTCCTTCCACTACCACCATCGCAGTATTGAAAAAACCCTTGCGGAAAGGTTTGTCTTGCGGAGCCGGAATCAGGTCGTAGAGTGACCCCAACGTTCTATTGCCATTGGTCCCCATCTTGGCATCCGGATGATTCTGATCATCCAGAATCTGGAATTCGCAACCTATGGCTGATCCTTCTCCTTTATTCAGGTTGGTATCGACAAAATATTTGATCCCGCTGTTGGCACCTTCGGTGATCTTAAAGTCGACTTTCAGCATAAAGTTTTTGTAAGGACGGGTCGTAACAATATCACCGCCGTTCGTTGACTCACCACCATCACTTTTGTGTACTTTCAGCATGCCATTGTCAATCGACCATCCCAGATCGGGAAAATCGTCTCTCTTGGCACCACGCCATCCTTCGGTGGTCTTGCCATCCCAGAGCAATTTCCATCCATCGGCAGCTTCACGGTCAGAGATTGTATTGGCCACCTGGTTTATCTGCATTACATTCTCATCGTCGGCTGTTTTGTACTTATCAAGCTCATCCGTAAGGATGCGGATATTGCGCCACGCAACGGTCTTTCCTTCCAGTTCGGCCTTCCCGATGGAATGTACCTGCAGGGCGATGAACCCTGACGGAGTGGTATCATCCAGGATATTGGCGCAAGGGACACCGTTTACCCAGGTGCGGATAGAATTGCCAATGGCTTCAATACGGGCACTGTTCCACTCACTGTGCTTAAATGCCTTCATTCCTTCTGGGTTGTAATTCATCGGATAAAGCCATCCGCGCCGCGCTTCGTCGTAAATACCGCCCGTCCATGCACGATCGGAAGGATCTATTTCAAACTGATAACCATGAACGCGACCATCCCTGTAATCTGGCAGGCTATTGCTCCTGAATTGCACGCCCGAATTTAATCCGTCGTCTACTTTAAATTCAAACTCAAGAATAAAATCGTCGTATTTTTCGGTTGTCGCCAAAAAGGTATTGGGCGTATTCATTTGAGAAATGCCGATGATGGCATTGTCTTCCACCTTATACTCGGCAGTACCATTCAACTTCTCCCACCCTTGCAGATCTTTTCCGTTAAACAACTCCTGCCACTTCGGTCCTTGTGAACAGGATACGAGTAATGCTGTCATCACTAAAATTAACAAACTGTTTTTTTTCATTTTCTTCTTGTTATGTTATGGATCAATAAATTTCTTTTTTTGCGAACAATTGGTCTTTAGCACCCGTTTTTTTAAATCCGTACCGCCGACTCAAATCTTATAAAAATCTTCCCAGCCTTTTCTGGGCGGTTCACCCGTGAGGAAGGCATCCGCAAAGGCGTCGTTGGTCACTCGTTTGGTCTCTCTGTCGAACACAATTTTACGGTTCAGCCGCTGTGCTGCCACACCCAGGCAGAACACCTGACTCAACGGTGCAGACACCTCGAACGGGGAGCGAGTTTTTTCTTTGCCCTGGCAAGCCAGCAGGAAGTTGGCGAAGTGGTTGGAAGGACTCTCCGGCACTTCCGGAAGCTTCTTCTCCATCTCTTTCGCCTTCTCACCGGGGATAATACTCAGCGTGCTGCCGTGCGAGCCTCCTTTGAAGGTGAGTTCTTTGCTGTAGATCTCTTTCCCGGGATTCAGCTTCGCCGGCTGGATCTTTCCACCCGCCACAGTCGGAATATTGGGATCGATCTCTGACACGCCGTACCCATCCGGTACGGCAGGAATGTTATCCAATCCATCGTACCAGGTAATCACCACCGGTGGCATCTTGCCACGTTTCGGAAATTTAAATTCAATGGTGCTCGACATCGGGAAGAAGTAATCGTTATGTCCGCTCAGGCGCAGAGGGGTTACCTCCTCCGGCAGTCCAAGCTCCAGAAACTCGTGGGCCGTATCAATGATATGTGCGCCCCAGTCGCCCAGCGCCCCCATGCCGAAATCATACCAGCAACGCCACTGCCCGTAGTGGAAATCCTTGTTGAAATCATGATGGTCGCGCGCCATTAGCCAGGTATCCCAGTCCAGTGTTTCGGGAACCGGTTCTGCGGCGGGAAACTTCTTGATGTCCGGATCCCAGCCGTGCCACCGGCGCGGGTTGTTCATGTGGGCCGTGATCGCCGTCACATCTTTAATGATACCGGCTTCCTTCCAGGCCTTGAACTGAAAGTAGTTGGCCTCGGAGTGCCCCTGGTTTCCCATCTGGGTAACCACTTTGGGATACTTCCGGGCTGCCTTCATGATCAGTTCCGACTCCAGGAAAGTGCGGCTCAGCGGCTTCTCCACATATACATGCTTGCCTTCGGACATCGCCATCATCACGGCAGGAAAATGCGCAAAGTCGGGCGTGGCAATGGCCACCGCCTCAATCTCGTTGCCCATCTTGTCGAACATCTCGCGGAAGTCCCGGAAGCGTTTCGCGTTGGGGAATTTGGCAAGTGCTTTCTTTGTGTGTTCTGCACCCAGATCAACATCGCACAGGGCAACCACGTTGGCCAGTCCGGTTTTATCGAAATCGTTCATGATCTCCCACCCTCTGTTGCCGACACCAATGTGGGCAAGGTTCACTTTCTTATTGGCACCCACCACCCTGTTGTAGCTTGCGGCATTCATTTTGGTCGATATACCTCCCATGGCCAATCCCGCAGATGCCAATGCTGCATTTCTGAGAAACTCTCTTCTTGTTGTCATGATAATTATATTAATTGTTGTTTTTCAATTTACCGATCCAGATACGGAGGTTCAAAGATATATAAAAAAAAGCCTTAGGAGAAAAATGAATGATTCCATTTCCTCTCCAGAAGCTTTATTTTCGGGCAATGTGGATTATTCAAACCGGTCTTTGTATGCCCATAATCCGAGTGCCGGGCTGGAAATGTAGTAAATTTCCTCCCCGTCCGGAAGGGTATTGAATCCCTCCTTGAGGAGGGAAACATCATACTTCTGCAGGGTCTCATCGATGTCTCCCCACTGAAATCCCACGCTTTCAATTTCTTTCCGGGTGAGGTTTTCAGTTCCTTTGCCCGGACAATAGGTGATGGAAAATCTACCTTCCGACGAACCATGAATGAGGTGCGCGGCTGCGCCCAGGTTATCGCGGAGTTCCGGATCTTCGGAGACCGCCTTCAAGGTATGGGGTGTACCAAAATAACCATACTTGCGAATCAGCCGGTCTATTGTTTTGTCCTCTCCGAATTCTTTCAGTGCCGGTGCCAGGACGATCAGCTCTCCCTCATCGGCAATAGCCATCCGGGTACGGTAGATCGATTTGTTCCCCAGCCAGGTGCTTTTGAATTCCGTGGGGTCGAGCCACACTACTACTTTTTGTAACGGCTTGTCGACCATCACAAAATTGACTTCCAGTGACAGTTTTGCGGCACGGTCGAACACTTCGAGGTCATCTCCCACAAACAATCCGTATGTCTGTTGTTCTCCCTTTTCATTGACACCTACCACGGTGAGCACGTAGATAATGGGCAGATCTTTCAAATATTTCTCGGTGGCATAGTTGAACACGCGCCGTACCGGTGTATCGGCACGCCCCATCATCCGCTCCATGCCATAGACGGCACCGATATAGTGGCTCTTGTTGATTCCTTCGCTTCCCCCGGTACCCACCAGGATATTTTTGTTGTAGTTCGCCATACCCACTACTTCGTGCGGGACGACCTGTCCAATGGAAAGAATCAGATCGAACCCACCTTCCACCAGCAGCTTGTTAACCTGAGCCGGCCAGGAGAAATCGACCTT
>NZ_DCEN01000077.1:0-976 GCF_002316955.1 Proteiniphilum sp. UBA1028 | reverse complement strand
GCAGGAAGGATATCGGTCAGTTTTTCACCATAGTACTTCCATGTCATTTCTGTCAGTTCTCCCGCTCTGCTGGGAAGACGGGTATAATCAGGCGGAACGGCCAGAATTTTCTGCCGTTCCCCCAGTTTGTCAAATGCTTCATACAGCCCCTTCTGCAGATCGTCACCCGACAAATCTGTTTGAGAGGAACCTTTTTCGTAATAAATCATTGCTTTGTGTCGATCATTTATCTGCAACAAACCGGTCACCCTCGCATAACCTGCCGGTTACATCGGATGAAGAGGACCAGTCTGTCGCAGTTTATTTACAATTATACATCGTATGTTGTAGAAGCAGTATTTCCACCACGACCTGTCCAGTCGGTATGGAAGAATTTTCCACGTGGACTGTCGAGGCGTTCATACTGATGAGCGCCAAAGTAATCCCGTTGTGCCTGCAACAGGTTTGCCGGTAGACGCTCGCTGCGGAAACCGTCGTAGTAACACATAGCCGAGGTGATGGCCGGTACGGGAATACCGTTCAACAATGCCGTGGCACATACTCTGCGCCAGCTCTCTTCGGCCGACTGTACCGCATTCTTGAAGAAGGGGTCAAGCAGCAAATTCTCCAGTGCGGGGTTGTTGTCAAATGCTTTTTTGATGTCCCCCAAAAAGCGGGAACGGATGATACATCCACCGCGCCACATCAATGCGATTCCTCCGTAGTTGAGATTCCAGCCATACTCTCTGGCAGCTTCCATCATCAGGTCGTAACCCTGTGCATATGAGATGATCTTGGCACCATAAATAGCGTTTTCGAGATCGTCAATAAACTGCTGTTTATCACCCTTGAAGTCGGGCTTCTTCCCTGTAAGTGTTTTCGAGGCCTTTACCCTCAGATCTTTCTGAGCCGAGAGACAGCGTGAAAATACAGACTCGCCGATCAGCGTGAGAGGAATACCCAAATCAAGTGCCGTGACGGCGGTCCATTTTCCGGT
>NZ_DCEN01000020.1:73088-75960 GCF_002316955.1 Proteiniphilum sp. UBA1028 | reverse complement strand
CGTTCAGCATTCCGCCCATAACCATGTTGTAGCCATATGTATATCCTGAATTACGGCTTTCGCTCATATTGCCCGCATATTGCCCCACCCTCTTCCATCTGCCACGCTGCGTATGCTCAATAACCGATTGTTGCTGCCTGTTTCGGTAAGACAGGGAAAACAGCACACCCATCCGGTTTTCTTTGTCTGCTAATGTACGTGCTCGACCAACTGTTACGGAATAGTGCTGTGATGGCGGCGCTTTACGATTGAAAATCCGAAAATGTGTTGCCGGAATCTGTACTGCATTTTCTGGAACCTCGCGGCTTCCGTCGTCCAATCCGATAAAATCCCATTTACCGCGTTTTCTTCCGCGTTGGTTTTGAAATGTGCTTTGCGTATTCAGTTGAAATCCGGCTTTTAATTGCACAAAATTTTGTTCCGGAATATCTTTTGTGATGATATCGGTCATTGTACTACCGAAACTTACGGGAATATCCGGCGTGGATGATTTTAATAAACGGATATTGTCCACCAATGAAACGGGTAACATGTCGAAGGAAAAAATGCTGTACGCCGGATCGTAATTGGGCATCGGAATGCCATCAAGTGCAATTTCGTTCCATCGTCCGCCCGCGCCACGGACGATAATACCGTTATTTTCGGTGGCAGCGATACCCGGAATGAGTTGCAGTGCATCACGAACGGTGTTGGCGGCAGAGCGTTCTATTTCCTGTCCGGCAAGTACAGTACTGACATAAGATGTGTTTCGTTGTGCCCGCAATGCACCGACAATGAAGCTTTCAGGAGGTGTTTGGGTAACTACTATTTCGCTAAGCGAAACGTTTGTTTCTTTTAGAGCAACATCCAGGCGTGTTGTTTGCTTTTCGCCAATCTCAACGGATGCAACCCGTATCGGCTCGTATCCCAAAAAACGGATTTCAACCTCAAGACTGCCTACGGAAAGCGGTAACGAATAATCGCCGTTTAATCCGGTCATTGTTCCTTTTTGCACACTTTGTACCCATACGGTAGCGCCGGCGATCGGCACGCCAAACGTATCGGTAATTTTACCCGCCAGGTATCCTCCGGCAGATTTTTCGTGGTTGCGGCGAACGATTACAAAACGGTCAGCGTTGATTTTGCGATATGTAAGCGGAGTGTTTTCGAGTGACAAACGCAGCCATGTTTCAATATCTGCAGACATTGTTCTTAACGGACGCACAGTGACCCCTTCTAAAAACCGCGATTCGTACGTGATGGATTTTCCTTTTTCTCTGGCCGTTTCATCAATGCGTTCAATGCGCGACAACATATTTTCGGCCGGGAAAGAAGTGGTTTGCGCCCGGACATTTCCAATGAAAAATAAGCCGAAAAGCGACAATAATATTTTAGGGAATTTCCGTGACATTTGTGGATTGGAAGACTATTTTATCGTCAGCGATACGATAGGTCAAATCGTACAAAGCAGCTATTTCATCCGCAATTTCATTTATTGCCATGGATCTGTCGAGCGTCATATTTATGGACATTGATCCGGATTGGTTCTCAAAAACAACCTCTTTTCCGTATAGTTGACGAATACGTAAAGACAATTCATCGGCAGATGCACTTTCCAACACGATTGTACCTGTACGCCAGGCTGCTTTTTGCACGCTGTTAATCGATTCTCGCGTAAGCTCCTTTTTTGCCGCATAATATGTTGCTTGCTGGTTAGCTGCAAGCTCCAAACTTTTGTTCTCCGGAGTTGAAACATTTACATTTCCACTCAACACGCTGACTTCCTGAAATGATAATTCCGCGTAACTTTGAATTGTAAAACTTGTTCCAACCACTTTTACCGTCAACCCGTCGCGCAAATGAACGATGAATGGTTGGCTGTTATTGGGTTTTACGTTGAAAAATACCTCCCCTTCTTCCAACCACACTTCACGTGAGGTTTCACGTAAGGTTGTACCCGAGTTTAAAATGATTTCAGAACCGTCGGCTAAGGTGATATTTTTAATTGCATCGGTCGTAACATGTTGTTTTTCAATATTTTTCGTCTGATGATATTGCGGCTTGTAAAACAAAAATATCCCGATTACCAGTAAGGCAATACTTGCAATAGAAGCAATAATGGTAAGCGAAAGTTCACGTTTTTTTGCACGATGAGTTGGATTGTCCAAATCTATGCCTGCATGTTTAAAAATAAACGCCTTTGTATCAAGATCCATCTCATTTATGAGTTCGTCCGTTAACTCAAAATCCTTTTCGGGAATGAAATCGACTTCAAGCGATTCAATAATTTTGTTTTCTTCCTCAGTAGTTTTACCCAAACGGTATCTTTCGAACAAATCATGCGCCAGAACCTCCTTTTCTTTATCCGTCAATTTTTTTCGTGGATTATCGGATGTGCTATTTTTCATTTCTAAAGTATTTGTTCAATGTTTGAATGGATAAAATTACTATTTTTTTGTGGATCAACATATAACCGAATAGAAGAAATTCTGGCGATGGTGCGGTAATAAGATTCGAAGATTTTTTCTACTTTTGTTTTGGATTGAAAACAACAGACAAAATACTATTAAAAGCCATTGAAGAAAAAGACGAAAAGGCTTTTACTCAATTTTACGAAAGATACAACCGTGTCGTTCTTTGTTTCGTGTTGTCTAAAGTTCATAACAAGGAAATAGCGAAAGACGTTGTTCAGAATTTCTGGCTTGCCCTTTGGGAAAATCCGCGTATGTTGCGTGCGAATAAAAATGGATGTGTTAAAGTTTTTATGTTGCAATATCTTCGCTTCCGTATCTATGATATATATCGTATTGCCGTACCCGAAACCATTCCGATTGAATATACAAGCGTCGAATTCATTGATATAGCAAGCACAAACCTCGAAAAAGAAGAGTTG
>NZ_DCEN01000020.1:48340-72874 GCF_002316955.1 Proteiniphilum sp. UBA1028 | reverse complement strand
GCCTTTTGGATGCGAATGGAAAATATTCCGGCAAAAGAAGTTGCCAGAGAATTGAATACGACGCCTCAAACAGTTCACAATGCTTTTTCGAAGTTGTTAAATACTGTCCGGGAGCATTTAAAGAAACATTATCCGGAAATTCAATCAAACAAAAAAAAACTATTAACCATGATAGTATCCGTTGTAATTTATTTCTTCAGATAAATTATCCAGTGTATTCTTTTGGGTCATCGGTACCAACACTGGGAGTGTACAAAGCAGTTTTGTTTTTTATTGATTTACATTACTGATCATGCTACGAAACGATTTTTACGGTGGATTTCTCTACTCCGTAACCCATTTTTATAATGGCATTTTCAATCTGATCTACGGAAGATTTTTTGCCATCGAAGTCGACTTTCACCTTGCCGGCATTAAAGAGGACCTTCACAGATTCCTTATCGATACCATCCAGCCCTTTTACTGCTCCCTCAATCTTTTGTATACACGAAGGGCAGGTCAATGTCTCTAACTGAATTGTTGCTGAATTTTTCATTTTCGTTTCCTTTCTTTATGTTTGTGTTTATTAAAAATCATCTCTTTATATTGCCGCGGACGGTACCGGAGTAATCTCATGCCATTCAAAATGACAGCCAGGATGCTTGCTTCGTGCACCAGCATGCCGACCGGCATATTCACCCATTCGCTGAACAACAGACCACCCAGTAATACGAACACGACACCCACCGCTATCGCAATATTTTGTTTCATATTTACTGTCATAGCTTTTGTCAGGCCCAACGCATGTGGTAGACGGCTGAAGTCGGAATTTACCAGCACTACATCCGATGTTTCAATGGCCACATCCGTGCCGTTACCCATGGCGATACCGATATCTGCCAGTGCGAGAGAAGGACTGTCGTTGACGCCATCACCGACAAAGGCTACGGTTCTGCCTTTATCTTTTAACTTCCTAACATAACCCGACTTATCTTCCGGCAGCATGTGACCATGAGCCTCCGTCAATCCCAGTTCGCGGCTCACAACGTCTACTGTCCCCTGGTTATCGCCCGAGAGCATCACAAGGTTCTTTACGCCCATTTTTTTAAGTCGTCCAAGATCTTCTTTTACGCCGGGGCGTATCGGGTCACGCACCCCCATCAACAACTTCAGCACACCATCTACCGATGTCAACACCACCGAGTTACCAGACTCAGAGAGCCGGGAGATATCTGTTTTCACCTCTTCGCTTAAAGGTACCTGCACCTGCTCCATCAAAACCACATTGCCAACCGCTACACGATGTCCCTTAACCTCGGCTACGATACCTGCCCCTTTCACCACTTCGGTATTTTGTACCGGAGAGAAAGTGGCATTTCCAATTTCTTCCAGTATGGCCCTGGCAAGCGGATGATCCGATTCCTGTTCAATACTGGCCAGATAGCCCAGCACCTCCTCCTTACCAGCGGTATAATACCGGGTTTCTGAGACCAGGGGATTGCCGATGGTCAGTGTACCTGTCTTATCAAACAACATGGTATCGGTGCGGCTGAAATCGCGGATGACTTCACTACCCTTCAACAGGACACCATGTCGTGCACCATTGCCGATACCAGCAACATTGGATACGGGTACGCCAATCACCAGAGCACCGGGACAGCCAAGTACCAGCATGGTGATGGCCAGTTCGAAGTTGTTTGTGAGCAGCCAGACAACAAACGCCAGTAACAGCACTGCCGGCGTATAGTATTTTGAAAAACGGTCAATAAATCGTTCTGCTTCCGATTTCGAATCCTGGGCCTCTTCCACCAACTCGATAATCTTACCAAATGTGGTATCTTCTCCCACTCGATCGGCCGTTATTTGAATGGTACCATTTTCCAGTATGGTGCCGGCATAGACATTTGCATCTTTTTCTTTTCTCACAGGGACAGCTTCACCCGTAATGCCGGCCTCATTGATATGGCCTTCACCACTGACAACAATACCATCAACAGGAATTTTCGCGCCGGTTTTCACCAGCAACACATCACCCACAAGAACCTCATCGACAGGCACCTCGTCAAAACTACCATCCACCGTCCGCTTCAGTGCGTTTTGTGGAACCATCTCTGTCAGCTCCCTGATGGCAGAACGCGTTTTGTTCAATGTGCGTTGCTCCAGAAAGGCGCCAAAAAGAAACAAAAAGGTAACTATGGCCGATTCTTCGTAGTTCTGCATCAAAAATGCTCCTGCAACAGCAATGGTGACCAGTACATCGATGCTGATCACCTTCACTCGTAAAGCCTGAATAGCCTGAATAGCAATAGGCACAACGCCCAGTATAGAGGCAATGATCAGCGACCAGGCATAGAAATCCCTATTCCCGGTTGTCCATTTACTTGCAAATGAAAAGACAATCAGGAAAGCACTGACAAGTGTAATCTTATTTTTCCAATTCACGATGTTTCGTTGCATAAACAGTCCCTTCCCTTTGTTTTGTAGGACAAAGGTATCTGCAAAAAAACAGAAAAACCGTCACCCAGGCGACAATAAAAAAAAGCCACCCCGGAGGATGGCTTTTTCACGCGTCATAAAATAGAGCTTATTTTATTTTCTTGTAACCATACACGGCGCGGTCGCCCAGTTCTTCTTCGATGCGAAGCAGCTGGTTGTACTTTGCCATACGGTCGGAACGGCTCAAAGAACCCGTCTTGATCTGTCCGGCGTTGGTAGCTACCGAAATATCGGCGATGGTCGCATCTTCCGTTTCTCCGGAGCGGTGTGAGGTTACGCTGGTATAACCATTTCTGTGAGCCATCTCGATAGCGTTGAGCGTTTCGGTCAGCGTACCGATCTGGTTCACCTTGATCAGGATAGAGTTGGCGCAACCCATTTTGATTCCCTTTTCGAGGAACTCCACGTTGGTTACAAACAGGTCGTCACCAACCAGCTGGCATTTATCACCAATCTTGTCTGTAAGGAGCTTCCATCCGTCCCAGTCTGCTTCATCCATACCATCTTCGATGGAATCGATCGGATATTTCGAGATCAGTTCGGCCAGATAGTCTGCCTGTTCAGCTGAATTGCGTTTTTTACCTGTAGCACCTTCAAACTTGGAGTAGTCATACACGCCATCTTTGTAAAATTCCGAAGCAGCGCAGTCGAGACCAATCATCACATCTTTTCCCGGTTCATATCCTGCGTTCTTTACAGCAGTAAGAATCGATTCAAGGGCTTCTTCCGTTCCGCCTGCAAGGTTGGGGGCAAAACCACCTTCATCACCTACGGCAGTACTCAGGCCTTTATCGTGCAGTACTTTTTTCAGAGCATGAAATACTTCGGCACCCATGCGCAATCCCTCTTTGAAAGAGTTTGCACCTACCGGGCGAATCATAAACTCCTGGAAAGCGATGGGAGCATCAGAGTGAGAGCCTCCGTTGATGATGTTCATCATGGGAACAGGCAATACGTAGGTGTTGGTACCCCCGATATAGCGGTAAAGAGGCAATCCAAGATAGTTGGCTGCAGCCTTAGCCACGGCAAGTGATACACCCAGTAAGGCGTTGGCACCCAGGTTCGACTTGGTTTTTGTGCCATCCAACTCCAGCATTTTAGCATCGATCTGCGTCTGTTCCAGCACATTCATGCCAATAAGGGCAGGCGCAATCACATCATTGATGTTTGCCACAGCCTTCAACACACCTTTACCAAGATAACGGCCTTTATCTCCGTCACGAAGCTCCAAAGCTTCATTCTCGCCGGTAGAAGCACCCGAGGGAACAGCAGCACGGCCAAAAGCACCTGACTCTGTCACTACGTCAACTTCAACGGTGGGATTCCCTCTTGAATCCAATACCTCCCGTCCTAAAATACTTACAATTCTCATGTTGTTGAATTTTTATAATAAAATAATTTTGTCCTTCTAACAGACTAAATAATAACCTCATACCTACCTGCGAACCCGACCGGATATTCGCACGCAAATATACATATTTTTTCTGCGAAACAGTCTGTCCGGAACCGGAAAGTTAGGTTAAATGTCAATAAGAGCAAGAAAGTCCCTGCATCTCATAACATAGAGGCACCATTCACCGTGGCTATCAGTGTGCTCAGATTTGAGGTAAGCAGTTTTACAGAGATTGCCATCAGGATGACGCCAAAAAATTTCCGAAGGATGTAGGCCCCACTATCCCCCAGCAGCTTTTTCACGGCGTCAAGATATCTCAGTACCAGATATACAATGATCAGGTTAAAGACTACCGCAATAATAATATTTACCGTACTATATTCCGCACGCATGGAAAGCAGGGTGGTGAAACTTCCCGGACCGGCGATCAGGGGAAAAACGACAGGAAACAAGGTAGACGAATTGTCTTGATTATTGTTGTCGTTTTTAAAAATCTCCACCCCAAAGATCATTTCGATGGATAGAATAAGCAGTACCACGGCTCCGGCCACGGCAAAGGCAGATATATCAAGCTGAAAAAGTTTCAAGATCCACTCCCCAACAAAAAGGAAGCCTACAAGTATGATGAGCGAATAAAAAGCGGCTTTCTCAGGATGAATTGTTTTATCCTGACTCTTCAGATTTAAAAAAATAGGAACCGATCCGGTCACATCAATGATGGCAAACAGGACCAGAAATGCGCTCACAATTTCCACAGCATTTATTGTCCACATAAAATACTCACTTTAGAATAATGATATTATTTACTTTCATTTTGCACACAAATTTACGCATTTTCACCTGGACTACCAAAGAGGAAATCAAAATTTGCCACCCAAGGAGGTTATTTTTACATATGGGAAAAAATTGGGATGTACACAATTCAGGTACTTGATGATCCTGAAAGCATTGAAATGATGAAAAAAACGTTTACGGAATGTTGCCAATGAGGCACAATTGCTGTTACAGTCGGCAATATCTTCCGCAAACCGCACCTCCTTCAGGAAATGCAGTAGAGCAGGATGCAAATCGATGGTCATTTCTTCCACTTCCTTCGGATCTTTCCGGAAAAAAACATCCTTCCTGTCGAAAAGCTGTTTCAATGTTTCGAAGGCGTCTGGCGAATAGACCTTCAGCACATCGTCCGGTTCATTCAGAATCTTTTGCAATGCAGGCCCGGTACCAAACGGCACACGATCCGAAAATCGGGCCAAAGGATAAACCCACACGTCATTAAGCTCGGCGATCTCCCCCAGGGCAAACACTTTTTGCAGAAAATAAAAATCTTCCCCTCCCTGCTGTCTCCCCATCCCGCCAACACGTACATAAGCATCTGCCAACACGGAAAAGGCCGAGCCGACAGTGTGGTAGTAGAAGGGGAATCCTGTAAACCGGAGCATTTCACGATAATAGCGGAGATAATCTTCGTATTGCCTCACCGCACTTTCCAGTATTTTATTGTTGCCTGCACGGTGGTGAAAATTATGCACTGTAGCTTTCAAGCGATTATTTTGTGCAAAAGCAGTGTATATGGCGTTGAAAAAATTTTCGGAAACCGTACAATCTGCATCCAATGATACAATTATTCCTCTGGCATTGTCTGTACGAAGAAAATGCTCCACGGCAAGGTCCATTCCGATTTTGCGGGCCAATCCTACACCGGCATATTTTCGGGGCAGCCTCTCAAATAGCAACGGCAGAAACAGCCTCTCTTCATCGTTATAATTTTCAGCAAACTCTTTGGCCTGCCCAAAGGATTTCCGGTTTTGCTCAACTCCTTCTGCGGTGGATCGTTCGCTCGAATTAAACACAACCACCGTTGCAATCCTGATCGCTGGCAAAGGTGCCTCCAAGAGGCTGCGCAACGTATCAAGGAAACCAGGTTCATTGTAACAGGGAATTACGACGATCATCTCCGCAACAAACTCCCGAGGAAAAGGAGTTCCTCTGTATTGGGGCTTCTGCCTTTCTATATATGAGTTCCAGTTTTTCCTGTTCATGAGAAGGAGTGTATCAGAGATGCAACCGTGTTACTGAAAACATAACAAGGGCTCTTTTTACAAAGAACCCTTGTTATGCACTAACAATTCGGACAGTTTTGTATTATTTTTGCCCGGTAGCTGTTGCGGTAACAGGGCCGTATTTGGCATTGAGGAATTCAACCACATCGTCCGTAATGTCATATTTATCATCGGCATAAAGCACTGTGCTTGTCGTCCGGTTACTGAAAATAATCTCGTAATGCCTGTTTGCGTTGAATTCTTTCATCCTGGCTTTGATGGTATCTTCCATCTGTATGTTCAACTTCTGTTGCTCCAGCATAAACTCCTGGGTTAACCGCTCAGCCAGCTGCTGGTATTCCTGGTTCATCTGTACAATCCGCTCCTGCTCCTGTTGGGCTCTTTCCTGACTCAGGAAAGCATTGTTCCGTAACTTACGGTCAAATTCCTGGGCAGCAGAATTGATCTGATTTTGTCTTTGATTCAGTGTTGCCCGGGTGCTTTCTTCTTTACGCAACAACGACTCATTGAGATCTTTTGCAAAATTGTAATTGATCAGCAGGGAATCCACATTCACATAGGCAATAGGCAATGTGATGGATGTGTCGTTCAACAAAACGGAAAGATTTTTTCCGGCGGATCCGTTTACAGAAGATTCAGAGGTAAAGTGTAAGATGTAAAGAATAATGATTGCAATCGCCAACACTCCGCTGACGATGAAAGGAGTAGAATTCTTCATTTTTAAGGAAATTTATATATTTTCAGACTTCAATATTTTTTCGATGGGACTTTCTTTCCGGCTCATCTCGGCATCCTGCGAGGTAGCGCAGGTGATACCCCTTTCCTGCATTGGTTTGCTGTCACCGATATGCAGGCTGGGAAATTTGCCTTTCTTTGTAAAAAAGACCTGCATCCCCATCAACAAAATGGCGATGAACAAGATAACGATGCCTAAGATCAGTATTTTTACCATAATGCTCAGTTTTAACGTCGCAAAGATAGTCTAATTAGCCAATTAAACCACATTTTTTCTCATTAAAGAACCATTTTTTTTTGCTGATACGCTTTATTTCTTGTATTTTTATCGAATCTAAATCAATCAAAAATTGCCGTTATGACGATCAAAGACTTACAGCCTTCTGCTATCTGGGGCTATTTCTATGATATTACACAGATACCCCGGCCATCGAAAAAAGAAGAGCGGATACTTAACTACTTGCTCGATTTTGCCAGGAAGCACAACTTGGAAGCAAAGCAGGACAAGGCAGGTAACATCCTCATCACCAAGCCCGCCACCAAAGAAAAAGAGGGTGCACCCACAGTAATATTGCAGTCGCACGTAGACATGGTTTGCGAAAAGAACTCGAACGTAATGCACGATTTCGATAATGACCCCATTGAAACCATCATCGACGGCGATTGGGTGAGAGCAAACGGCACAACATTGGGTGCTGACAATGGAATCGGTGTAGCAGCACAACTCGCAGTACTGGCTGCCGACGACATCGAACATGGAAAAATAGAGGCACTCTTCACCGTTGATGAAGAGACGGGGCTTACCGGGGCATATGCGCTCGAAAAAGAATTTCTCACAGGCAACATGCTCATCAACCTGGACACCGAGGAGGAAGGAGAGATCTACATTGGATGTGCCGGCGGAAAGGGGACGAAGGCCTATTTCAAACACAAAGAAAAGGACGCTCCGAAGAAATACTTCTGGTTTCGTATCACAGTGAAAGGTCTCCGTGGCGGCCATTCGGGAAGCGACATTGACAAAGGATTTGGCAATGCCAACAAGATTCTTGCCCGTTTCCTGCACTCTCTCACCCGGAAGAAGTACGGTTTGGTCTTATCGGAGATCGGTGGAGGGAACCTGCACAATGCCATTCCACGGGAAGCATTTGCCCTTATGGGAGTAAAGGAAAAATACAAAGAAGAAATCAGGGTGAAGTTAAACCTGTTCCTCACAAAAATACAAAACGAATACAAAGATATTGAACCCAACATCGACATCCATCTGGAGTCGGAGCAGATGCCGTCGAAGGTAATCAACAAGGGCACCACAGAAAAGCTTCTTCTCTCCTTGTATGCCTGTCCTCACGGCGTGATCGGCATGAGTCGCGACATTGAAGGACTGGTGGAGACCTCCACCAACCTGGCATCGGTAAAGATGCTACCCAATCATCAGATAGAAGTAGGTACCAGCCAGCGCAGTTCAGTGGAATCACAAAAAGAATATGTGGTGAATATGGTATCCTCGGTCTTTGAATTGGCCGGTGCGAAGGTCGTTCACAGCGAAGGTTATCCCGGCTGGCAACCAAATACAGAATCTGCGCTTCTGCAGCTTGCTGAAAAAGAATACCAAGCGCTCTACAACAAAAAAGCGAAGGTGAAAGCAATCCATGCTGGTCTGGAATGCGGACTGTTTCTCGAAAAATATCCTAACCTCGACATGATTTCTATCGGGCCCGACATGACGGATGTACATTCGCCCGATGAAAAAATGAAGATCTCTTCCGTTGGCAAATTTTGGGATTATCTGGTTAGAATACTGGAAACAATTGAATAAATAGTATGCCATGATGCGCCGTGTTGTTGTCTTGGTTTTCCTGCTGATGGCATGCAACCCGGGGATCTTCTCCCAGGAATATTTCCGGGTGATGTTCTACAATGTAGAGAACCTGTTCGACACGAAGGATGATTCGTTAAAAAACGACAACGACTTTCTTCCGGAGGGGTTTATGCGATGGAGTTCCTGGAAATATTGGGAGAAACTACGCAATATCACCCGCGTGATCACGGCAGTAGGTGGAATGCAGTCGCCCGCACTGGTGGGGTTGTGCGAAGTGGAGAATGACAGCGTCATCTTCGATCTTACCATGCGATCCCCCTTGCGGGCACAGGAATATGCCTACCTTGTTTCCGACTCACCCGATGAGCGCGGCATTGATGTAGCGCTGCTTTACCAGCGACACCAATTCAAATTACTGGAAAGCAGGGAGTATGAGATCCGATTTGGCAAACAACTCCAACGACCTACCCGAAACATCCTCCATGCCGTGGGACAACTCATCAACGGCGACACGCTCGATGTGTTTGTCTGCCATTTCCCGTCACGCAGTGACGGACAACGGAAAACAGAACCTTTGCGAATAGCAGCCGCGGAGCTCTTGCGGGAGAAAACGGACAGTCTTTTTCTGACACGGAAAGAGACCCACATCCTCATTATGGGTGACTTCAACGATCACCCAGACAACAAAAGCCTGTCACACACGCTTCAGGCGAAGCCTATCCCGGTGCTACCCGAAAAAAAAGAGTTGTACAACATGTTCTATCACCGCATGAAGGAGCGCGACTTCGGAAGTTATAAGTTCCAGGGACGCTGGGAAGTGCTCGACCAGTTTATTGTAAGCGGAAATCTGCTGATGAGGTCGAACACCCTCCACCTCAACGAAAATAATGCGCTGATTTTTAAGGAAGAGTTTCTATTGGAAGAGGACACCCGCTATTACGGGAAAAAACCGTACAGGACAAACACAGGTCCACGCTTCCTGGGTGGTTTCAGCGATCACCTGCCCATATACATGGATCTGATTGTGCGGCTTTAGTGAACTTAAGTGAGCATAGCCAGGTTTGTCTAAGCTATGCCATAGCGAGTGAATATCTGGTTTTTGTGAACTTTATACTAAAACACAGCGCCTTTTTCACAAATAAATTCTACATTTGCATTTCATATCGTATGGAAAATATAAACTTTCAAACAAATAAAACCTATGAATCCACTTCTCATTAATTTAAACGGTTGGGAAATACCCATCATTGTATTGGTCATTTTGATTCTCTTCGGAGGTAAAAAAATACCCGAATTCATGAAAGGATTGGGCAAGGGAATTAACAGCTTTAAAAAAGGTCTGAATGATCTTGAAGATGACATTAAAGCTGATCCTACCGAACACAACTCAAACTCAAACGGCAACAAGTAAACAGGCAAAGAGGGTACGATAAATACTTTTCTTACACACTGAGCAATAATCTATTCTCGATCACAACCTGACCTTTTTCGGGTTGTTGTCGGGAATTAAATTCTATATCGCAGGGTAAATATGGCAGAGAAAGAAATGTCCTTTTGGGATCATCTGGAGGAATTCCGATGGACACTGATCCGTATTATCATTGCGGTGATCGTTTTTTCCATTGTGGGATTTATCATTATACCCCACATCTTTGACACCGTGATTCTTGCACCCAGAACATCGGATTTCATCACCTACCGGTTTCTGGAAAAAGCTGGTGAATACATTCCCTTTTTACCCGACTTCTCAGCAGAAGCTTTCAATGTGAAAATGCTCAACATCAACATGACGACGCAGTTCATGACATACATTTCCACGTCGTTCGCATTTGGAGTACTCTGCACCATACCCTTTATATTGTTTGAACTTTGGAAGTTTATCAGTCCTGCCCTTTACGAGAACGAAGCAAAAGGAGTAAAAACAGCTTTCGGGTTCGGAGGATTCATGTTTGTGATCGGGTGTCTGGTGGGTTATTTTATTGTGTTCCCCCTGATATTCCGGTTCTTGATCACCTTTGAGTTGAGCGAGTCAATCGAGAACATGATCTCTCTCGACTCCTACATGAGCAACTTCTACACCCTTATCCTGATCATGGGACTGGTGTTTGAGCTTCCTTTGGTCTTTTGGCTGCTCTCGAGCCTGGGACTGGTCTATCGTCCTTTCTTCAAGAAATTCAGGCGACATGCTATCGTGGGTGCCCTGATACTGGCCGCCTTTATCACGCCTTCCGGTGATCCATTCTCTCTCTTCGTCGTCTCGCTTCCTCTCTATGCCTTATGGGAAATAAGCGCTTTTATCGTGAAGAAAGAGCCGTCTGCGGAAGAGGAGGAAGAAGAGAATCTCCCTGCACTGCTTAAATAATCGTTTCCTCTTTAGAAACCGTTATTAACAACCTTCTTTCCAAAGGGAGTAAACGCAAGCTTCATCAACTTAAAATGCTGATTGCCAAAAGGAATTCCGATAATGGAGATATAAAAAAGCAGGCCGAACAATAAATGAGTGAGCACGATGGGAAGCCCTCCCACAAAAAACCAGATCACATTCATCAGCAGAGAAAGACAACCTGAGGACGATTCATTGTGAATAACCCTTTTTCCGAAGGGCCACAAGGCTACCTCTGCCAGCTTGAGCGACTGAAGCCCGAAAGGGATGCCAACGATGGTAATCATCAGCGCCAGGCTGCCCACTACATATTCGATGGCTACAAAAACACCCCCAAAGACAAACCAAATGATGTTCCCAAGTGTTTTCACTTTACGGCTATTACTTCAATTTCCACCAGTGCGTTTTTGGGAAGTGTCTTCACGGCAAAAGCTGAACGAGCCGGAAACGTGCCGCTGAACTGAGCTGCATACACTTCGTTCATCCCCCCAAAGAGTGCCATATCCTCCAGAAACACCGTCGTCTTGACAATATGGTCAACATTGACCCCTGCGGCAGACAAGACCGCGTTGATATTCATAAAAACCTGTGCCGTTTGTTCCTTGATACCGCCCGGCACCAACTCTCCCGTGGCGGGGTCGATGGGCAACATTCCCGAAAAAAAGAACATGCCGTTCGCCTCTATAGCCTGACTATATGGGCCAATAGCTGCAGGCGCGTTGTTTGTTGAAATTTCTTTTTTATCCATTGTTATAATTGTTAGTTTCATTGATCGGCAGTCGGCCTTTAACAATAATCAATCAGCCGGCTCCCGAGCTTTACAGCTTATATCTTCACGATGCGTCTCGTATGCTCACCCTTTTGTTCTTCTCTGCCTTACAACCTCATAGATCATCACTCCCGCGGCAACAGAGACATTGAGGGACTGAATGTTGCCAAATTGCGGAATCTTCACCAGCTCATCGCTAACACGCAGATGATCTGAGGCAACACCCATATCTTCTGCCCCCATCACGATGGCTGTTGGCACGGAAAAATCGGAGTCGGTATAAAATGTGGCTGCTTTTTCTGTTGCTGCCACCACTTTGACGCCGCTATTTCTCAGGAAGACAATGGCTTCCTTCAGGTTTTGCTCCCGACAGACAGGGATCGTATGTAAAGCACCGGCCGATGTCTTGATGGCATCGGCATTCACTGTTACGCTCCCGCGTGCCGGGATTACAATGGCGTTCACACCGGCTACTTCACACGTACGGGCAATAGCACCAAAATTTCGCACATCGGTAATACCGTCCAATAGAAGAATGAAAGGATTTTTTCCTTCTTCATAAAGCAATGGCACAATATTCTCCAGCTTCTGATAGGTGACGGCAGAGGTGAACGCAATCACGCCCTGGTGGTTCTTCCGGGTAATACGGTCGATACGTTCAAGAGGAACCCGCTGCATCGGTATTTCGTACGCACGAAGCAGCTGCTGGAGCTCCATAAACAATTCTCCAGACAGTTCACGCTTTACCAGTACCTTATCGATATCCTTCCCGGCCTCGACCGCTTCCATCACGGCACGGATGCCGAAAATCATCTCTTTTTCTTTCATATGATTAAAACTATTTATTTCCAGGGCATCATACGGAACTCGCTTTTAATCATATTCTTGTGTAAAAATAGTTTTCATGCTCGTTTCATATAATTTTTCTTTACAACCTTATCTCACGATGCGCCTTTACTCTTAAGCGCCTCATGTCTTATTCTTGTGCCTGATCTCTTTTGTGTCTAATAAAGGCTTCTCTCCCAGCATTACCCGTGCATTCTCTACAGCTTGTGCCGAGATCTCCGCACCACTGAGCATACGTGCAATTTCAGCTACCCGTTCGTCGGGTGTCAGCTCTTTGAGCTGTGTGGTGACTGTCTCGGCCGTTTCATCTTTGTAAACCACGAAATGAGCATGCCCCTTCGAAGCAATTTGTGGCAGATGGGTAATGGCCATCACCTGCATCTCCCTGCTCATCTCTTCCATAATTGCCCCCACTTTATCGGCAATCTCTCCCGATGTACCGGTATCAATCTCATCAAAAATGATGGTAGGCAGAGCAGTGGCACCGGCGATCATCGATTTTAAGCAGAGCATCAGTCGTGACATCTCACCTCCCGATGCAATCTGCGACACGGGTTGCAACTCTCTGTTTTTATTGGCAGAAAAGAGAAATTGCACATTGTCGGCCCCGGTAGCATCAGGGTGACTCTTGGGAGTAAACTCACATCGAAACCGGGTGTTGGCCATCTTCAAAAAAGTAAGTTTCTCTACAAGTTCTTTTTCTATGTCGGGAGCGGCAGCCTCTCTTTTTTGGGTCAACCGCCTTGCATTGCCTAGCATGGCGGATCTCTTAATCTCTACCTCCTTCTCCAACGAAGCCAGTCGTTCGTCAAGCGAGTCAATATTTTGAAGCTTCATCCCCATCTCATCGCGCAACAGAGCCAACTGATCCACGGTAGCTACGGAATGCTTCTTCTGCAGGTCATAAATCACACCCAGTCGATCTTCAAGCAGCTGCTGCCGATCTGGATCAAAATCGATCTCTTCAAAGAGACGCGATGCCTCCTCGCGCACATCTTTCAGCTCGATATATGCTGTATCAACTCTCATGGCCAGCTCAGCCACCCTGGGAAAGACGGCCTGCAGCTGTTGCAGTGTATCTCTCACTGTCCGCAGCATTGATTCCACATTTTGCTCATCGCCCGACAGCAGTGACGTAACAGCAAAGAGTCCCGATTTGATTTCTTCCGAATGAGTGACAGCCTCCAGCTCGGTCTCTAGTTTCTCCTGTTCACCGGGTTGTAGTGCTGCTTCGGATAAAGCTGTATACTGGAACCGCAAATAGTCTTCTTCCTCCTTATTTTTACGGGCCTGCCGATGCAGCTCTTTCAGCATTTGTTCAACGGAACGATAATCGGTAAAAGCCTTTTCATATTCCATCCGCTCATTTCTGGTGTCGGCAAGCAGATCCACTACGTTCAGCTGAAACAAATTATCATTCAATGCCAGATTTTGATGTTGGGAATGGATATCGATGAGTCTGTCGCCAAATCCTTTCAGATCGTTCAGGTAAACCGGCGAGTCATTAACAAAAGCCCGCGACTTGCCGTTCGACCAAATTTCCCGTCGTAGAATGCATTCCTCTCCGTCGAAGACCCAATCAAGTTTTTCAAAAAGAGGTTCCATGCAATAGGCAGATATGTTGAAAACACCTTCAATCACGCATCTCGTTTCACCCTGTTTGATGTGGCGTACGTCGGCGCGTTGGCCGAGAATCAGGGAGAGTGCACCCAAAATAATGGATTTTCCTGCCCCCGTTTCACCGGTAATCACAGAAAATCCTTTGTCGAATTCGATATGAAGCGAGTCGATCAATGCATAATTCTGAATGGATAGCGATTTTAACATATTATTTTATCTCAACTTTTCAAGCACGGTGCCACGTGCAGGATATATTTTCCTGAGCGTCTGATAAGCTTCTCGTTTTGTTATTACGCTGCCGGTTGAAAGCAGCGAGATAAGTTCATCGAGTTTGGCATCACCAAACATCGGAATCAATACCGAGCCGGGGTGCTCTTCGTGGAGCAATAAAAGAGGCAATACCGAAGAGGCTATATTCTCCATCCCCACCGAAGCGTTGGCAGACAACAAATCGAGTCCCAACGCGTGGTACCTATACCACATCTTCCGGAACTCTTCCCCAAATCCTTCGTTGAAGGAGATTGCCGTGACTGAACGGCTCCGGCTGTTTCTGTCCATCTCCCATCCTCTCCAGCCGAAGGGTTGCACGGATGCGGCAATCTGTTCCATTTCACGGAAGAAAGGAGTTCCACCCAAAGGAGCATCGGCGTCACCCGCGAGTCCGAGGATCAGATAAACATAAAAAGCGACGGTTGCCGTGAGGTTGTCCTGCACAAAATGGGGGTCGAACAACAAGGGTTGATATGCCGTATACCCGAACTCGAGATGCTTATCGCGTATATTCAGCATCGGCGTTTCCCGAGCATCATCACGTACCGGTCTGCGTGACTGCACATACAATTCCCCCCTGAACATACCGTTTGAAACGACCTCGGTAATCAGTAATGTAAACATGCAATCAATCTTTTCATACGAATCAGCGGAAAGATCACTCCACCTGCGTCCATTGATGAAGGTGCGCAATGCCTCTTCAAGCGAGGCGAACAACTGCTTGCTAGTTCCCTGCACAAGGTCGCTCTGTACCTTTACCGTAGCATTCAACTCTCCTGCCGACAGAGAGAAAATCCCTGCCGTTGTAAACATCCAAACAAACAAACACTTCAGAATAACTCCCATTCCGCTCATGAAATTTTTTCCGGAATCCTTCCCCTGGCTTTTACGAACAAAATTACACATTATTTTGGATAATCTGTTTTCAGGGTGCGAAGAATGTCGGCTCAATTACCCGGAATTCTGCTCTGCGATTGACCTGATCAGCAACTGCCTGTTGCGGGGGTGGAAGCTTCCCGACGAATTCTTCCGTGAGCAGGTCTCCTTCCTTCAGAAAAACATGCTTGGCTGCAATATTTTTGCTCACACGCTTGGGTTCTGTTTCTCCCAGCCCCGTAGCTGTGAGTCTGTTCTCGCCGATGCCTCTCGCCGTGAGATAATCGGCCACCGCCTGCGCCCGTCTTGCAGAAAGATCCAGGTTATAAGCTTCACTGCCGTTGCGGTCGGTATGGGCGGTAAGTTCAATTGTTATCTCCGGATATGTTCGAAGAAGTGCGACAAGTTTATCGAGCTCCTCCTTCGACTCTGGACGGAGGGTGGCACAGTCATAATCATAGAATATATTTTCCATAACGACAGGCTTGTCATAAGGAATCATTTCAAAATCAACATAGTAAAGTGTATCTTTCTCTTCGGATGTTGTGCGGAGAGATTGCTTCTGATTGAGAAAACCTTCAGCACTCGCCATCAGCAAATAATCCACCCCCCTGGCTGCTATAAACTGGTATTCCCCCTTTTGGTTAGTGATAAATCGCAGTTGTGATCCGTCGCTTCCCACCACGCTCACTGTTGCACCAGGGATAAACTCATCCTCCTGATCCACAGCAAACCCTTTCACCCGGATCGTTGTCTTCTGATAGAAAAAGGAATAGAGATGATCGTAGCCGCGCACATCGTCTCTGTTGGAACTAAAAAAGCCCTCTTCTGCATCGCGCACAAAAGTGATACCGAAATCATCCGCCGGAGAGTTTAACGGCGCAGGCAAAGAACGAAGCTTCCATCTGCCTGAGTTCTTCTCCCTCACCGCCTCAAACAGATCCAAGCCTCCCCTCCCGGGATGTCCGTCGGAAGAAAAATAAAGTGTGGAATCGGTCCGCATATAGGGAAACATTTCGTTTCCGGCACTGTTGACCGGCAGGCCCAAATTCTCCGGCAGGCCCAAACTCAGCGGCATATTCAAACTCCCCGATGCATCTACTTCAAGGCCGGACTTTATCTCCACCCGCCAAATATCTTTTCCGCCCTGTCCCCCCGGCATATCGGAAACAAAATAGAGAAAACGACCGGATGGGCAAATAGCCGGATGGGCAAATAGCGACAATGTGTCGCCCTTTACGATCTGAAGAGGTCGGCCGGCAGTCCATTTTCCATTCACCCTCTTCGAATAATAAATAGAGGTGCCTGCGGAGCGATGAGCATCGGCTCCGCTAAAAGTATAAAACATCCATACTCCGTCATGCGAAACGGAGGGAGTACCCTCATCGAAGCCGGTGTTTATTTCGCCAGAAAGGCGTTTCGGTTTCTTCCACGTCCCACTTACGTCCTTTTCAGAAATAAACAGATCGTTGTACTTCATTCCTGTCACCGGACTTCTTGTCTCCCCCGCCACTTCGTCCCTCGACGAGGTGAAGTAGAGATGACTATCCCGGTGTGCCAGCACCGGACTAAATTCAGCACGCGCAGAATTGAACAGATCCATCCGCCGCGCCACATAACGGGAAGGCCGCTCATGCTGTGCCATTACGACACCTTCCAGTCCATTCGCAGCAAGCCGGTGTCCCGGCTGTAGGCGCAGAAAATTGCGATATGCTTCCGTCGCCTCCGAATATTTCCCCTCCCGGTGAAGCATCCGGGCGTAAGAAAGGAGCATCATCGTATCGGGATAGCCAAAGCGAATGGCATTGCCGTACGCAACCACGGCACGCGCGGACTGGTTCAGTGCCCGGTAATTTTCCGCCATTTCAAAAGCGATCACACCACGCATGGCGTAATCATCCCGCGAAATATTCCGGTACAGTTTTCGGTATGTCTCACTTGCTGCATGATACTCCCCACGCACATATTGCGCCCTCGCATCGCTTAGCTTCGCCTGATCACAGGAAACCGAAAAAACAGCAATGGCCAGCAGTAAATATGTAATCCGTAATCTCAAAAAAAGCGTTTATGTTCTAAACGGATTTTAACATGAAATATTGTAAATACCGGATCACGACTGATGTTCGGGCCTCAGCAGGTCGTTTACTGTCTTCACGGGGTTGAAGGTGGAAACCGGTACCTCTACAAAAATTGTATTCCAGTCGCTCATGGCCCCATTCCACAAGCCCGGCATCTCCAGCGCCTTGAGCTCCTTCCCGCTCTTCGACTTGTGGGAGATGAATCCGGTATCGGGATCGACAAACCTTATCAGGTCGAACTTGTCACCCTGATAGTTTCTCACACCACAGACCACGTCAACAGGATTAAAATGCGACCCTTTTCTGAAAGCATCCATCGCACAGGGATCATTTTTATCGATCTGGGAACTCTCCAGGATCTGGAGCGAGGAGGTACCATCGGGATTAACCGCAATAAAGGGACCACCACCGGGCTCACCCACATTCTTTACCATTCCACACACCCGGAAAGGACGGTCGAGTTTTCTTTTCAGATAAGCTTTGAGAGCATCATCGTTATCAAAATTCCGCGGACTTGAAACAAACAACTCTTTCTCAGTAAAGTCCAGCATTTCATGCAGCTCCGCTGCAGACACCTCGCCGCTGTCGAGTTTTTTCAGGTAGTCGAATGACCGCTGCTGCATGGTCACCAGGATTCCCGCCAGCAGTTTTTTATAATGTGCTTCGTTCTCTTTCATCCTGTCCGGGACCACATTATCAATATTCTTAATAAAAATAATATCCGAATCTATGTCATTCAGGTTTTCAATCAGCGCTCCGTGACCTCCCGGACGGAAAAGCAATGAACCATCCTCTTCCCGGAAAGGCTGATTGTGCATATCCACAGCAATGGTGTCGGTGTAAGATTTCTGGATACTGAATGTCACCAGAAAAGAAGCGCCCAGTTTAAATTCATAATTTAGCTTTCTGGCAGCCACAAGCAGTTCAAACAACTCCTTGTGTTCTTCTGACACGGTGAAGTGCACACACACCTCGCCCGCTGCATTTTTGGCATAAAGAGTACCCTCCGTCAGATGCTCCCCCACAGGGGTTCGGTTTCCCTCAGAATATTTATGAAAGAGAAGCAATCCTTTTGGCATATTACCATAATTCAACCCCTCGGGATAAAGCAATGCAGCCACCACCTCCTTGAATTTACCTTCGCCACACAACTCCTCCGCACCTTTATCGAAGAGATCCTTACAGGTCTCGTCCAGCGAAACAAAAAATGCGAACCGGGTCAACTGTGCAAAAAATGTTTTTTCGAAAGCAGTGACAGGTTCTTCATAATCTGCATCAAGAAAAGTATACAGATCTTTGAACATCCGACTTGCGGCACCCGAGGCCGGCACAAATTTGGTGATGGTCCTCTCTCCCTTCAGGTAATCGTGCCACACTTTCAGGTAGGCCTCCTCCTCTTTTTTCGTCACACTCACGATTCCTTTATCCACAGAAGCTGCTGCCACAATAGACAGGTAGGGAAATCCGGTATTGAAATGATGCAGCTGTGCATCAATTTGTGCCTGTGAGATTCCTTTCTCACGCAGCAAATTAAGGTCTTGTTGTGTAAACATAGCCTGTATAATTAATAAATTAAAAAAGAATGCCTTGTTGTCTACTCCTCCAAAGGTAAGAAAATCTTCCCGAACAGCTACGTTCACAATCATCATTTTTATTCGGACAAATAGATGGAGCTATTGACAAGTGCTTTTTTCAAGAATCCCTCCATACTTGTGTATCATAGACTTTATCATGGAGCGACCCCGACATATTGGCAGAATTGAAAGAAAAGAGAAAATTTGGCACAACATTTGAAAAGGAATGATGTAAAGAAACAATCTTTCGGCAAATATATGCCGTCAGATCGTAAAAAAACAAGTCAGAAACATATAAAATTAAACATACGACAGACTATGGGAAAAATAATTGGAATTGACCTGGGAACGACCAACTCTTGCGTATCCGTCATGGAAGGCAACGAACCGGTGGTGATTCCCAACAACGAAGGCAAACGCACCACCCCTTCGATTGTGGCTTTTATGGACAGTGGTGAACGCAAGGTGGGAGATCCGGCTAAACGGCAGGCCATCACCAACCCCAACAACACCGTCTCTTCCATCAAGACATTCATGGGAGAAACATTCGACAGGGTGCAGAAAGAGATAGGACGCGTACCTTACAAGGTAGTTCGCGGCGACAACAATACACCCCGTGTGGATATCAACGGGCATCTCTATTCTCCGCAGGAAATATCGGCCATCGTATTGCAGAAGATGAAAAAAACGGCCGAGGACCATCTGGGACAAGAGGTAAAAGAGGCAGTAATCACTGTCCCTGCATACTTTAGCGATGCACAGCGCCAGGCAACCAAAGAAGCCGGCGAGATTGCAGGGCTCACCGTACGCCGCATCGTCAACGAGCCCACCGCAGCTGCATTGGCCTACGGACTCGACAAGCAGAACAAGGACTCCAAGATCGCTGTATTCGACCTGGGAGGGGGTACATTCGACATCTCCATTCTGGAGCTGGGCGATGGCGTCTTCGAAGTGAAATCGACCAACGGCAATACTCACCTTGGTGGGGACGACTTTGACCACCGCATCATCGACTGGCTGGCAGAGGAATTTCTGAGCGACGAGGGCATCGACCTGCGCAAAGACCCGATGGCACTACAGCGTCTGAAAGAAGCTGCAGAGAAGGCAAAAATTGAACTTTCCAGTGCCACTACCACTGAAATAAACCTCCCGTATATCATGCCGGTGAACGGTATACCCAAGCACCTGGTAAAAACACTTACCCGTGCCAAATTCGAACAGCTGATCGACGATCTGCTACAGAAGTGTGTGGATCCTTGCCAAACGGCCATGAAGGATGCCGGAATGTCCAACTCCGACATCGACGAAGTGATTTTGGTGGGTGGTTCCACCCGTATCCCTGCCGTGCAGAACCTGGTAGAAAAACTCTTCGGTAAAAAGCCTCACAAGGGTGTGAATCCCGACGAGGTAGTAGCCATTGGCGCCGCTATCCAGGGAGCCGTACTGACGGGAGAGGTAAAAGATGTGTTGTTGCTCGACGTCACACCGCTTTCGCTCGGCATTGAAACCCTGGGTGGTGTCATGACCAAACTGATTGATGCGAACACAACCATCCCCACAAAAAAGAGCGAAGTCTTCTCTACAGCGAGCGACAACCAGCCCTCTGTGCAGATCAACGTGCTGCAAGGTGAGCGTTCGATGGCACGTGACAACAAACAGATCGGCGTCTTCAACCTCGACGGCATTCCACCTTCTCCACGTGGCATTCCTCAAATTGAAGTGACCTTCGATATTGATGCGAACGGCATCCTGAGCGTTACGGCTAAAGATAAAGCCACGGGCAAAGAACAAAAAATTCGCATAGAAGCATCCTCCGGCCTGAGTGACGATGAGATCAAGCGCATGAAGGAGGAAGCAGCCGCCAATGCAGAAGCCGACAAGCTCGAGAAGGAACGCATCGACAAGTTGAACCACGCCGATGCAACCATCTTTCAGACCGAAAAACAGCTGAAAGACCTCGGCGACAAGATACCCGCCGACAAAAAGGCACCGATCGAAGCGGCTCTTACCAAACTGAAAGAGGCCCACAAAGCACAGAATCTGGAGGGAATCGACGCTGCCACCAACGAACTGAACACCGCTTTTCAGGCAGCATCGCAAGATATGTACAACGCCACCAACGCGCAGGCAGGTGCGCAACCGGGCGCTGATGCAGGTGCACAATCTTCGCAGGGCAGCGGTCAATCTGCAGAAGATGTCACCGACGTGGATTTTGAAGAAGTGAAGTAATTTAACATTATAAACGATTACAAACAATCAGTAAAGAGGCTGTCTCAAAATAGAGGCAGTCTCTATTTTTTTGTACTATGTTCAAAAGAACGGCAAGTTCTCATTCCATCAACGAGAACTAACCTAATACCTTAAAGATTAACATCTTTAAGCTCCTTTAAAGGAGTACAAAAATAATGCTTAAATCATACACTACCAACGATATCCGATTCTTGTGGTTGAGCGGGATGAATGTCCCGGATCATAACTCCATCAACCGGTTCCGTTCGGGACGAACGCAAGCAAGCTTCAAGTTGGATTACAAAGACAATCTTTGGCGTAATTTCGGAAGCGAAGAAGGCAGACGCACTATCAATCTGGTAATGAAAATGAAACAAGGTTCAGTTTCTGATGCAATTAAAATACGGGAAGAAAAAGCCGACTTCTCTCTATCCGGGCACTCGCAGATTTACGCTTACCTGGATAACGATGATGGGAAAAAATCGGTGCGATTTCATTGAGGAGTTTCTCATGACCGGAGAAGTCAAGCAGCGATTTACTCTGGAATAAAACGAGGTTTTTAACAAATAAGCAGAATGGGGAACAACCTGCACCAACTTGTCCATAAAGCACCCATTCAAGGGGTATGGCATATTGAAATATCAGGGTAAGAACTGATAACAGAAATACACAAACTGATAAAACATTTTAAACCATGACTGCAAAAATAGTGAAAGGAGTCAGCTTTTCAGGCGCTGTCGTGTATATGCTGAGCAAGAAAGAAAAAGGCTGAACGTTATAAACGAAATAGATATTCATTTACAACACATTGTTAACCTTCAAGTGTTAAGTAGCAAACTCTTAATAAAAATGAAACTACCTCGTAACAATTATAACTTTTCTTTGTAATAAAGTTCCAATTCTTTAATGAAATTAGATAAAAACTTTATGATTAAATTTAAATTGTCGAGCATATTTATATGCTTTATTGTAATTTCTTTGTCCTATTCACAAAGAATTTCTGCACAAAACAGTAACCTGCGGGGAACTGTCAAAGATGTTGAAGGTGCACCGCTCATTGGAGTAAATGTTGTTCAGAAAGGAACAACAAATGGGACTGTTACAAACGTTGATGGTAACTTTTCAATTGACGTTCCAGCAAACACTGTATTAGTTTTTACGTATATCGGATTTTCTTCCAAAGAAGAATTGCGAAACGGTAGAAACTTTATGGAAGTAACACTTTCTGAAGATCATCATGTATTGGAAGAAGTTGTTGTAACTGCGCTTGGATTAAAAAGAGCTGAACGAAGCCTTGGATATGCTGTTAGTCAAATTGAGTCCGATGCAATAAACACAAATAAAACAGTCAATGTGCAAAGTGCATTGATGGGTAAAGTTGCCGGCTTAGATATTGGAGAGGCTGCGACTGGAATCGGCGGTTCGAAAAGGACCGTGATAAGGGGAATTTCATCCATATCCACTTCCGGAGACTCGTCACCGTTGTGGGTTGTTGACGGAATACCTATTAGCTCGGGAAGTTTTGGCAGAAGCTCCGACGCCATGGGAGGCATTGATTATGGGGATGGCGTATCGGGATTAAATCCCGACGACATAGAATCCATCTCCGTTCTGAAAGGTAATGCTGCAGCTGCTCTGTATGGTTCACGTGCATCTAACGGGGTTATTATTGTTACAACCAAAAGTGGAACAACTGCCAGAAAGGGTTATTCAATTGATATTTCCTCAACCACAAGTCTCTCGACTATCAACGATTTAACAGATTGGCAGTATGAATACGGCCAAGGTAGAGATGGTGTCAGGCCGACAAGTCAACAGGAGGCGCTCGTTACCGGAGTTTCAACATGGGGCGAGAAATTAGATGGGAAGCCAACTGTGCAATTCGACGGTATCGAACGGCCTTATTCGGCTCAAAAAAATAATATGAAAAACTTTTACTCAAACGCTTTACTGACTTCCAATACACTTGCTATTTCAAGAAACATGGAAAATACGAACTTCCGTTTGTCGTTTGGGCATACCGATAGTAAAGACTTTGTAGAAACAGGTAAATTCATTAAGAGAAATGTCTCTGTTAATGCCGGTACTCAAATCGATTGGTTCTCTGTGGACTTGAGTTCAATGTATATTTACGAAGGAGCAAAAAACAGGCAATACGTAGGTGGTAATGTAAGAAATGCCAATTATACCTTGACGTTGATCCCGTCAAACATCAATGTTCTGGACATGAAACCCGGATATCATCCAGATGGTACTGAACTTATTTTCACCGATGGTGCGGTTACCAATCCCTATTTTGTAATTGACAGGGTATACGAAGAAGATAGTAAAAATCGGCTTATGAATTCAATTACATTAAAGGCTGAACCTTTCAAAGATTTTTACTTACAAGGTAGATTATTGCAGGATTATTACTTTTTCAGGCGGATGAATTATCAACCCGAAGGTATGAACTGGCAACCTTTTGGAGGCGAATTAAGAGAACTTTGGCAGGAATTTCAGGAAATGAACTATGAGTTTACAACCGGTTATCGTACAACTGCAAATCAATTGTCATTCAATGCTATGCTGGGAGGAAATATAATGCATCGTTTGGCCCGTTCAAATTCAGATTCGGGAACACCGTTTGTTATTCCCGGCATTTACACGTTAAACAATACATTAACCAAAACTCCTTCGATGGGAAAAGTGGAATCACAAACAAATTCGTTATTCGGAATGGCTGAATTTGGATACAATAACTACCTCTACTTAACTTTAACCGGAAGAAACGATTGGTTTTCAACCCTACCTATAGACAACAACAATTTATTTTATCCTTCTGCTTCGTTGAGTTTTGTATTTACGGATGCTTTTAAATTACCCGAAAACATAATTTCCTATGGTAAGTTAAGAAGTTCCTTTGCCAGAGTCAGTGGCGGAGCTGAACCATACAGTCTGGATTTGGAATATGGGTTAGACAGTAAAAACTATAACGGACAGGTGTTGCAAAAGATCAATTCATCTGAAATTCCCAATAAAAAATTACGTCCGTTGATTTCCTCGGAATACGAAATAGGACTGGAATCGAGATTATTTAACGGGCTTTTATACTTTGACGTAGCTTATTACAACAAACAGGTAAGAGACGATATTGTGTCGGTTACCGTTTCAAATACAACCGGTTACAGCGAGGCAATTATGAATACAGGAAACATCAATAATTATGGCGTTGAAGCAATGGTGGAGGTAAAACCAATAAATAATCGGAAGTTTGTGTGGACAAGTACTGCTGTTTTTGCAAAAAATTACAACAAGGTTATTGGTTTAGGAGGCGACATCAAAAGTATCCAGATAGGTAGAGCAAAAAATGACGGTGTTTTCATAAACATTGATGAAGGACAGCCATATGGGGTTATCAAAGGTTCAGT
>NZ_DCEN01000020.1:44568-48111 GCF_002316955.1 Proteiniphilum sp. UBA1028 | reverse complement strand
TTATTGCCGGGTGGACAAACAAGTTTGACTTTGGTAATGTTTCTCTTAGTTTCTTACTTGATGGAAAATTCGGTGGAAAGATTTATTCTCAAACAAACAGATGGGCATACACTGCCGGTAAGCATAAAAACACCCTGAACGGGCGTGAAAACGGTATCATAGGTGTGGGCGTTAAAGAAGACGGCTCTGTGAATGATACTCGCATAGATCCTGTAAATATTTCTTCCTATTACTCAAGGTTAGCAAGTATTGCTGAAGAATTCGTGTTCGATGCCAGCTATATTAAATTCAGAGAAATAGCTTTAACGTATTATCTTCCGGGTAAAATATTACAGAAGACACCTCTTACAAGAGCTTCAGTCTCGTTAACAGGTAGAAATTTGTTTTATTTAATGAATAAACTGGACAATATTTCACCCGAAAGCCATGTTTCGAGTTCAAATGTACAGGGTTTGGAAAACTCAGGATACCCTGAGGCACGGACATTTGGCGTTAATTTGAATATTACTTTTTAAAAATTAGTCGTTATGAAACGAGCATAAGAATCATTCATACCCAAGTAAATGATTATCGCGAGTTCCATACACATTGATGTAAAAAATAAAAAATCGTATGAAACACAAAAATATATTTATATTCCTGCTGATCTCCATTACCTTTATGTCATGTGATAAAGGATTTGAAGAAATGAACAAAAGCGAAGACCTTGTAACGCAGCCTACGTTGGATTATATGATTCCTACAATACAGTTAACTTTATTTGAAAGGTCTTATTATACCCATTATACAATGATTGCCAGGCTTGCACAGCAAATGCATGTTTCAAATGTTGAAAGCGGTAGAACCAGATCAACGACCATGAGTCATTTATTTGAGTATCAGTATTCGAATGTTATTAAAAATGTGGTTGATGTTATAGAAAAAACCAAAAACAATCCTGATTTGGTCAATTATCATGCGATGGCTTCAATTATGCGTGCCTATGAAATCAGCAGATTGACTGATGCCTACGGCGATGTGCCATATAAGGAGGCCGGTCTGGGATATGAACAACAAGCTTATTATCCTAAATATGAGCCGCAACAAGAAATTTATAAAGGGATAATAGATGAGGTTAAAACTGCTATTAAAAGCTTCGATGCATCAAAAAAAATGGTACCTGCTTCTTCCGATATTATTTATAAGGCTAAAATAGACAGTTGGAAAAGATTAGGTAATAGTCTTTTATTGCGCTTTGGAATGAAAATTTCCAAAGCTGACCCTGTTTTGGCAGAAACAACTGTTAAAGAAGCATTTGCAGGGGGTGTAATGCAATCAAATGATGATTCTTTTGTTGTATTTTATTTGCCGGATACTTATTATTCAACAACTGCAAATGGAAATGCCGCTGCCAATAAATACGACTACAAGTGTACTGATGCATTTATTGATTTGCTGAAGAACACCAACGATCCACGGTTGAGTGTATATGTGATGTTGCCCGATGGAAATACCGACCCTGCCGTACAACAAGGATATAAACTTTTTCAATCTGATAACACAAGTAAGAAAATTGTTTCTACTCCCAATACTAAAACGTACGCCAATTTTCATTCTCCTTATGTTCACATGAGTTACGCTGAAACGCTTCTCTTGCTTTCGGAGGCCATATTGAATGGCTGGATTTCAGGTGATGCAAAAAGTTATTTTTTGAATGGTGTAAGGGCGAATTTAGAATTTCAACGAATCTATGGGAACAACGGTATTATACCTGAATCGGAAATTTCCGACTACATCAATTCATTAAACTTTGATCCCCAAAAAATTACAGACGCGAGAAATCAGCTTTATACACAAATGTGGATTATGTTCTATTTCAACTGGAATGAGGCCTTTGCCACATGGCGTAGAACGGGTATTCCCAACTTTAATGAAGAATTCTCATCTAAAATAAACCGGAGACTGCTTTACCCGCAATCCGAATGGAACACTAACGGTGATAATGTAAGGGAAGCGGTTGCCAGACAAGGAGACGATGATGTTATGACACGTGTATGGTGGGATAAAAAATAACTCATGTCTGCTTGAAGAAATTTAAATAATATAAACTCTAAAAATAAAGTAATGCAACCAAAAAATAATCAACACTTTTTAATTACAGCCATAGCTTCTTTTTCATTTTTCTTTCAAGTGCAAGCTCAGGGAAGTTATTTAGCAGGTGATTTTCATCAGCACACCACTTATACTGATGGAGGTTATTCATTTGGGCACATGATGAGAAAAAATGCCCAATTCGGATTAGACTGGTGGGCAAACAGTGAGCATGGAGGAGGCTCATCTCGCTGGGCAACAGTTTCCGGCAGAGATTTGGGAACTACTGTAAATTGGGGTGATGTACAGGGTGTTACATTGCAAGGTATACGAGATCCTGAAAAACCGAATGATATGTGGCGCTGGCAGGTGTTGCGTGATTTTTCATTTAAAGATGTACAACTTTACCGAGAAGTTTTGCCACATAAGATAATACTTCAGGGAGTAGAATGGAATGCTCCTGGCTATGAACATGTGAATGTGTGTATAATAGATAATCAATTCGATTCAACGAATCCAAACTGTAACCCTGTTGCAGAATTTGAATATAAATTCGATAACGGCGACCTGGATATTTCTGAGCCTAACGGCTGGATAAAATCAAAAAAAGAAGGAAAAGAAAAAACTATCGAAGCGATAGAATGGATGCAAAAGAATTATCCTAAAACCTCATGGATTGTTCCAACTCATCCTGAAAGATCAAATCGACTTAAGATAGAAGATATACGAAATATGAATAACGCCGGGCCCGATGTTTGTTTCGGTTTTGACAGTCAGCCTGGTCATCAAAAAAGTAAAAATAGGGGAGGTTACAGACCTACTTCATACGGAGCAACCGGTGATGGGGCAAACGATGGTGCTACTTGGGGCGGTACAGGTGCTTTTGCTGCAAAGATAGGCGGAGTTTGGGATGCATTGTTGAGTGAAGGCCGAAGTTGGTGGTTATTTGCAAACTCAGATTGTCATGGCGAAAGTTCCGATTTTTATCCAGGCGAATACCAAAAAACCAAGATTTTTGTAAAAGAACATTCTGCGCAGGGAGTTGTTGACGGGTTACGTTCAGGTAATTCTTACATTGTTACTGGAGACTTAATTGATTCGTTGAAGTTTACAGTTGGTACGGCAACAATGGGTGAAACATTTCAAACAAAAAGCAACAATGTAACCATTAAAATAATTGTCAGGGATCCGGATAAGAATAACCATAATACATATAGCAGCCTTACAAACCCGGTTCTTGACCATATAGATATTATTTCTGGTAAAGTTTCAGGTAAAATCAGTCCGCAAGACCCGAGATATACGCAAGACGAAGTCTCCACAACAAAGGTAATCGCTCGTTTCGGTAAAAAAGCACATATAGATGCAAACGGTATTAAAACACAACTTTGGAAAGATTTGGGCAACGGGGTTAAAGAAATTACATTTACAACAAACATAAATTCGGATGTCTATTTCCGCCTAAGAGGAACG
>NZ_DCEN01000020.1:37735-44436 GCF_002316955.1 Proteiniphilum sp. UBA1028 | reverse complement strand
AACGCATCACACCTTTGACAATAAAAACTCGGAAATAGATCAATATGGAAATCCGGTACTTGATGTTTTCGAAGCCAATGACGCCGCTAAAGCATTCGAAGATTTATGGTTTTACAGCAATCCTATTTTTGTGAACAAAATTAACTGAGTTTTTTTAGTCTTTCTTCATTTCATAGTGGATGATCAAAGGGGTCATCCACTTTTTTGTTTTAAAATTATTGATAATAAGGGAATATGACGATAATTTACATTATGAACATTTCTACTTATAATCTCACAGTACAAAGTGCGTGTAAACTATAAATTAAGAAGTCATTGATGGAAATGTCATTTCTTTTAAAAAAGAAAAACATACATATAAAATGTCAACATATCCCTATCAATATGTAACAAACTCTTCACAAATTCTTTACCAAATCGTAACATCTTATCGATAAATTTGTGAGAAATTTATTGATAAAGAGAATAAATCTTACTTTATTACCTATGTCGATTTTTGCATCATGCCTAACTGCTCAGAATTAATTTTACAAGATTATTGACGTTGGTTAATTGACATCCGGTGTATAGGTTTTAAAACAAATGAAATTTATGGAGTATATGAAAGCTGTTATTTGTACGAAATATGGCGCTCCTGACGTGTTAAGACTTACCAAAGTACTCAAACCTAAACCCAAGAAAGATGAGGTTTGTATAAAGATTTATACCACTGGCGTAACGGCAAGTGACATGTTTATCAGAAGCTCGCAGGTTCCGTTATGGATGATGATACCCATGCGCCTGAAGATAGGGATTTTAAAGCCTAGAAAAGAGATTTTAGGCTCCGTGTTTTCCGGCGTTATTGAATCGGTCGGGGATGAAATCAAACGTTTTAAAGTAGGCGATGAGGTTTACGGAATGCCCGGATACACTTTCGGGACCTACGCCGAATACCTATGCCTGAAAGAAACAGATTCATCAAAAGGATGCATTGCTCTCAAACCCAAAAACATCACTCATGAAGAAGCGACCGCCGCCGCGTATGGCGGATTGCTTGCCCTGCAACAAGTTGAAAAGAGCAATCTTCAAAAAGGCCAAGAAATTCTTATTTACGGTGCGTCAGGGACATCGGGCACGCTTGCCATACAGATAGCAAAACATATCGGCGCCAAGGTTACCACTGTGTGCGGCAACACAAATGTGGAGATGGTGAAAAAGTTAGGTGCTGACGAAACAATAGACTATACCAAACAACATACTATTCCCAAGGGAGTAACATACGACTTGGTATTGGACAGCGTGGGAAAATTCAAAAAATCGAAATTAAAAAGTGCTTGTAAAAAGGCTTTGAAGCGAAATGGCCAATATCTTTCGATAGACGATGAAGCTTTGCAGTTGGATTCAAAACGGCTTGAGAGAATAACTTCACTTATTGAAGCCAACTATATAAAACCTGTTATGGATAAGATTTATCCTTTGGAAGAAATTGTGGGAGCCCACCACTACGTGGAAACCGGGCATAAAAAAGGTGGTGTGGCGGCAATCGTAGCTAATACGTAAATAATTTTTACGACGTTTACGAAATCCTTTTGCCCCTTTCATCGATTAACGCTCACTATGTTTGTCCCAAAAGACAATGCACTTTAGTTGTATTAATGTGATATGGAAAATAGTTTCGATTTAGAAGTAATTGAGAGAAAAACGCTTTTCAAAGCTGGTAATCAATTGGCTCTACATCCTAACGGACGAATAAAATATCTGTCTCCCCCCACTGTTAAGGTAGCTTTCTTTGCCGACATTTTGATTAAAGACTTCGACGGTGCGATTAAAACCATATATCAGCTTATCGAGAGAATTCCAAAAGTTGGTTTTGCATATACTTTTTTTACCGGCACGGCGCCAGAACATCGTTTTAAACACAAGGTAATAAAAACTCCTGCAATAAGAATCCCATTCAACATAAGCTACAAGATGGCTTTCCCACGCTTAAGCAGAGCAAAGCTGCTATTGTCTTTGTCAAAATTAAATCCAGATGTAGTTCACATCACAACTCCTTCTGCCATTGGCTTTTTTGGTTTAGACTACGCAAAAAGAAATAATAAACCGGTCTTATCCATATACCACACTCACTTTGTTTCTTACGTAAAATATTATCTCAAATATGCCCCGTTTCTTATAAAACCAGTAGAATCTGTGATTAAAAAAATATACAAGGTATTTTACAACCAGTGTGACATTGTTTATGTACCTACACAGAAAATAATGGAAGAGCTGCAAGCTTACGGAGTGTCGGGAAGTGTTATGAAATTGTGGCAGCGCGGCATCGACTCTCATTTATTTAATCCATCGAAAAGAGATATCAATTTTATAAGAAATCTTACGGGTAACGATAAACCGTGTATCTTATTTGTGTCACGACTGGTTTGGGAGAAAAACGTGGAAACATTGTTTGGTATTTACGATGAAATCGAATCGCAGGGTATAGACGTTAATTTCGTTATCGCAGGAAATGGCGTAGCCGAAGAAAAAGCTAAACTGAAAATGAAAAATGCCATTTTCCTTGGTTTTCTCGATCATGAAAACCTGGCAAAAGTATATGCATCGTGTGATATTTTTGTCTTTACGTCAATATCTGAAACATACGGAAATGTGGTAATAGAAGCCATGTCGAGCGGATGCGTCCCGGTAATTGCAAACGGCGGCGGATCAAAAGCATTGGTAAAAGACGGGATAACCGGTTTTCTGTGTGAGCCCGATAATCCAACAGACTATATCAATAAAATAAAGACCTTACTCAACAACAAACAACTTAGAGAAAAAATGCAAACGGCGGGTTATGAGTATGCTTTACCATTATGCTGGGATGAACTGTCGAGAGAATATTTCAAAGATATTGAAAGCCTCGCGCATGTTGCCCTTCCTAATAAAGAGAATAGACGTTTATAATTTTATAAAAAAAAACAAAGTGTATTTTGTTGCCATCCTGCTAATAATCGCATTTATTCTTATCGGAAAATTCATCTCGGCTATCGATTTTAGAGAGCTGAAGAGATCCTTATATGAAATGCCGGACATGATTGGCGGTGTTGTCCTCGCTTCCACATCTGGTTACGTCACATCTATAGCCAGACAGCTGCTTTGGCTTGGTACGGCTGGCGTTTTTTACTTCATACTCCCAAAAGAGACACAAATCAAACTATCCAAATGACTGAAATTCTGTGCATAACTCATAAATACCCGCCTATGATCGGCGGTATGGAACAACAAAGCTTTGAGTTGATAAAAGGATTGTCAAATCATTACAAAACTCACGTAATTGCCTATAAAAACGGGAAAAGCAAAATTATGTGGTTCAGACACCTTAAATCCGATATCCAAACCACATTAAAAGAAAATCCGAACATCAAACTTATCCACTTAAACGATGGGGCAATGGGAATTGCTTGTCTATGGTTAAAAAAAAACACGAACATTCCCGTTATTGTAACTTATCACGGATTGGACATCACATTTCCTCTCGATATATTTCAACATAAGTTGATACCCAAATTATCAGAGTTTGACGGAGCGATATGCGTGAGCCAATCTACCCAGAATGAATGTTTACAACGAGGATTCAATAAAGATAAAACGTACACCATAAAAAATGGTGTGGACATTCGTTTGGGCGACATTCCATTTGATAGAGATATCATTGCAAAACTTCAAAACAATTACAATATTGATGTGACAGGTAAGCATATTCTGGTAACAGTGGGAAGGCCGGTTAAAAGGAAAGGATTTTCATGGTTTTTAAAAAACGTAATACCCCATCTTGATAGTAATATCTGTTTGTTAATGATTGGGCCGATGAAAACAGAGTTCCCTTTTTTCGAAAAAGCATCGCAAGCTCTACCTCACAGTCTTAGTCAAAAGGTTCAATTGATGCTCGGTTTAGCATCCGATGCACGAGAAGTGGGCGAACAGCTGAAGCTACAGAAAAATGTTTTTCACCTAGGCAGCCTGCCATATACAGATTTACTGCAAGTGCTATCTCTTGCCGATTTGTTCATCATGCCGAATATTCGCGTAGAAGGCGATATTGAAGGATTCGGACTGGTAGCTTTAGAAGCGAGTATGCGCGGTACTTTTGTTCTGGCTTCGGGAATCGAAGGAATCACGGATGCAGTTATCGATGGTGAAAACGGCTACCTGTTGCCCAGCGAAGATGCTCCCGCATGGATTGATAAAATTCACGAATTATTATCCGACAAAAAGAGACTTAAAGCATTATCAAAGCGAGGTGAAAAATTTACCCGGAAAAATTATTCGTGGGAACTCATGGTAAACAATTATAAGATGGTTTTCGATAAATATATCAGTATGTCTAAGCAGTCATTATCAGTCACGAAAGAGAGATAAAAAATTCGGGAAATGGGTAACAATAAGATAATGTAACTGATATCAAAAAAGTAGTCATTTGTATCGTATCCGTGCCATAAGATTATGATTAACAGATTTACAGTGATAATTGTTTCTTGAAGAAGTAAAGTAAGCGATTGAAATAAATCTTTGAATGCCATCACGAGGCTGTCTCTTATTTCGAGACAACCTCATTTTTTTCTATGTCACAAAACTGAGACAGGAGATAGAACGCAGACAAATAGTATTTTTTTAAAAAAAACATTATTTTTGCCTATTAATTAGTGAAAAAACATAATTTACGTGTCATGAAAAAAATTACAAAATCAGCCTGCCTTGGATTTCTTTTGTTCCTTTCCTCCGCCATATTCTCGTTGAATGCGGAGATTAAAATGCCTGCCATTTTTGGCGACAACATGGTATTGCAACAACAAACGGAAGCGGCAATCTGGGGTTGGGCAAAGCCAAACTCCACCGTTCGGGTTACCACCTCCTGGGACAGGAAAAGCTATTCGGCAAAAAGCGACCTGCAAGGCTATTGGAAACTGAAGGTGAAAACACCAGCTGCTTGCCATATGCCCTACACCATAACAATTAGCGACGGCAAAGCAGTCACGCTGAACAACATTCTGATCGGGGAAGTATGGATCTGCTCCGGACAATCCAACATGGAGATGCCAATGAAGGGTTTTGCAAATCAACCGATCGAGGGAGGGCCGGAAGCGATTGCCACCTCCCGGAATCCCGGCATCCGCTGTTTCACCATGAAAAAGGCTTCCAAGTCAGCCCCTCAGACCGACGGTGAAGGCACTTGGGAAATAGCAGGGCCGGAGACAACACCGGATTTCACGGCGACAGGCTATTTTTTCGGCCGCTTGCTGAATCAGGCGCTGGATGTTCCTGTCGGACTGATCCACACCAGCTGGGGTGGCTCGCGCATCGAAGCCTGGATGACACCCTCTTCCATCAAAAGCGTAATAGCCGATGTTCAGATTCCCGCAACCGATGCCGACATAAAATCAAAAAACGGAACGCCCACCGTATTATATAATGGTATGTTACATCCTATCGTAGGATATGGCATTCGTGGTGCCATCTGGTATCAGGGTGAATCCAACCGGGATGAGCCGGACAGATATGTGGAGCTGTTCGACAAGATGGTGCGCGAATGGCGCACAATCTGGGAGGTGGGAGAATTCCCGTTTTACTACTGCCAGATTGCTCCCTATAACTATGGCGGGGGACTCAACTCCGGCTTCATACGCGAAGCACAGGCCAAAGGAATGAAGACAACGCCCAACACGGGAATGGCTGTTTTGATGGATTCGGACAGTCCGGGCTGCATCCATCCGCCAAAAAAGAAACAGGCCGGCGAACGAATGGCACTTTGGGCGTTAGCAAAAACATATGGCATGGAAAAGATACATTACCGCAGCCCTGAAGTTCAATCTGTGACAATGGAAGGCCGCATTGCCGTGCTCACGCTGGATATCCCCGCTAACCCCGGGCTCACCACGTACGGGAAAGAGGTTTTTCAGTTTGAGGTTGCAGGCGATGACAAAAGATTTTACCCCGCTAAAGCAGCTGTTGCCGGTAACCGGATTTTCGTGTTCTCACCCAACGTGGAGAAACCGGCAGCTGTCCGTTATTGCTTCAACGATACGCAAGCAACGGAAATATTTACGGTAGAAGGGAGTCTCCCGCTTTCATCTTTCCGCACCGATAGCTGGTAAAAGAAGAATCCCAAAAAAGACAACAGTGAGCAGCGGCATAAGTGAAGAAATTAAAAAAAATAGCGCCCTATAGTGTTGATATTTATATTTTTATTTTGTATCTTTGCCGCCCAAATAGAAGGGAGGTTTATTGATTACGCGCGATAACACAGCGAACGCAAACATAAAAGCATGCATTGTTCCGGCACAGGGAAAGTTTTTCTCTGCAAGAAAATCAATAACTAACCGCTGAACGGAAAAGACATCGAGGCACGTCAGAAAGAGAGCTGCACAGCCCTGATTCATCAGACGCCCCACCGAACAGCGATATAAAAGAAGGGCTGAAAGCTCAAAAAAAGCCGAAAGCCAAAGCATTAAAACAACAAAAAAACAAACAATAATGATCGTAGTACAATTAAAAGAGGGTGAAAACATCGAAAGAGCCCTGAAGAAATTCAAACGCAAATATGAAAAGACAGGTGTTGTAAAAGAGCTTCGCAGTCGCCAGGCATTCATCAAACCCTCCGTTGCAAAGCGCAAACAAAAACAACACGCTGTCTACGTACAGCAGCTCCACGAAAACGAAGAATAATTGCGATTAGCGAGGGC
>NZ_DCEN01000020.1:22784-37519 GCF_002316955.1 Proteiniphilum sp. UBA1028 | reverse complement strand
GAATAATTGCGATTAGCGAGGGCCGAAATTATCCTATACTTTTCAAATATTTTTTTCTTTTTCGCAAAGATTTTTCTTATCTTCGTAGCACCATAGATGTTGATTTGGCTGCTGCCGTATGTGGAAAGAAAATTTCATACAATATCTCCGTTACGAGAAGAATTACTCTTCTCATACGGAGATATCTTATTTCAATGACCTTACACAATTCGAAGAATTTATCACCGCCGAATGTGGAGAGATTGACATAAAGGAGATCGACAGCGACATTGTCCGCATATGGATAAGCAAGCTGATGGAACAGGGAATAAAAGCCCGGTCGGTCAACAGAAAGCTTAGCGCTGTCAGATCATTTTTCCGCTACCTGAAAAAAAACGGCATTGTAGATCAAAACCCCGCGGAACGGGTGTCCGGCCCCAAGGCAGAAAAACGGCTCCCCTCTTTCGTGAACGACAGGGATCTGAACAGGATAATTGAAGACTCCCTAGCCTATGACGACGATTTCCGTGGACACCGCGACCGATTCCTCATCGAGCTGCTCTACCTCACCGGAATGCGAAGAGCTGAGATTATTGCTCTCAAAGACAGCGACATTGACTTCAACAACGGCACCCTGCGTGTGACGGGAAAACGCAACAAACAACGTCTCATCCCATTCTCAGACAATACGAAAGAGAAACTAAAAAACTACATCGAAACAAGAGATCGCGAATTAACAAACAAATCACCCTTCCTATTTGTTAAGGAAGACGGAAACCCATTGTACCCGAAACTTGTTTATCAAATCATCCACCGGCACCTTAACAGCATCCCAACCTTGTCAAAAAAAAGTCCGCACGTGCTGCGTCACTCTTTTGCAACAGAAATGCTAAACAACGGAGCTGAGATAAACGCAGTAAAGGAACTTCTGGGGCATTCCAGCCTGGCATCCACCGAAGTCTATACGCATGTGACTTTCGAAGAGTTGAAAAAAGCATATCACAACGCTCATCCAAGAGCAAAAAAATGAAGGAGGAATAGTATGGAACTGACAATTCAATCTGTAAACTTTGACGCAACCGACCAGCTAAAAGCGTTCATAGAGAAAAAAATGAAAAAACTGGAACGTTTTTCGGAAGATATCATCCTGGCTGAAGTCATTTTGAAAGTAGTGAAGCCGGAAACCGTGAACAACAAGGAAGCAGCGGTGAAATTAAGTCTCAGACACAGTGAAGCTTTTGCCAGCAAGACAGCTGATACATTTGAAGAAGCCATCGACCTGTGCGGGATGGCGATTGAAAAACAGATCCTTAAGACCAAGGAGAAAAAGGAGAGATGAAGCCAAAAAATTAAGATAAAAGTTTTGGCATCAAAAAAAATATCACTACCTTTGCGACCGTTTCTCTCTTAACTTTGGAGGGGAACGGTTAATTTCAAGATTTAAGCCTCTTTAGCTCAGCTGGCCAGAGCACGTGATTTGTAATCTCGGGGTCGTTGGTTCGAATCCGACAAGAGGCTCAAAATTGGGCAGTTACCAGAGTGGCCAAATGGGGCTGACTGTAACTCAGCTGGCTTACGCCTTCGGTGGTTCGAATCCATCACTGCCCACACCCTTCCACCCTCCTGTAAAAGGGAGGGACCGGCTCCCCAGCGGGGCTTGGGGGTATTTTTGCGGAAGTAGCTCAGTTGATAGAGCATTAGCCTTCCAAGCTGAGGGTCGCGGGTTTGAGTCCCGTCTTCCGCTCTGAAAAGAGTGTACGGAGCTGCACAGGCCTGCACAATGTTCCGGAAAGGGACATCAGCCTTCTGCTCTTTTGCCTATGTAGCTCAGTGGTAGAGCACTTCCTTGGTAAGGAAGAGGTCGCGGGTTCAACTCCCGCCATCGGCTCAATAACAGATAATTCGTCGTTTCATCAAGATGAAGGCAAGGTGCCGGGTGTCTTGAGTTTTACTGTTTGCAAACAAAAGAATAGAAAATACAAATATTTTATTTACACTAACTAATAGGACATTTTATGGCAAAAGAACATTTTAACCGGACGAAACCGCATGTGAATATCGGTACAATCGGTCACGTTGACCACGGTAAGACGACTTTAACGGCTGCTATCACCACCGTTTTAGGTAAAAGAGGATTCTCGCAGATTCGTTCGTTCGATTCAATCGACAACGCTCCCGAAGAGAAAGAGAGAGGTATCACTATCAATACTTCACACGTTGAATACGAAACTGAAAATCGTCACTATGCCCACGTTGACTGTCCTGGTCACGCTGACTATGTAAAGAACATGGTTACCGGTGCTGCTCAGATGGACGGTGCAATCATTGTGGTAGCTGCAACAGACGGCCCAATGCCCCAGACACGTGAGCACATTCTTTTGGCACGTCAGGTAAACGTTCCACGATTGGTTGTTTTCATGAACAAAGTGGACCTGGTTGACGACGAAGAAATGTTGGAACTGGTAGAAATGGAAATGCGCGAACTGCTTTCATTCTATAATTTCGATGGCGACAACACACCAGTTATCCAAGGCTCTGCTCTCGGTGGCCTGAATGGTGATCCCAAGTGGGAAGAAAAAATCATGGAACTGATGAACGCCGTGGATACCTGGATTCCGCTGCCTCCGCGCGATGTGGACAAACCGTTCCTGATGCCTGTTGAAGACGTGTTCTCCATCACCGGCCGTGGTACGGTAGCTACAGGCCGTATTGAAACCGGTATCATCAAGACAGGCGAAGAAGTACAGATTATCGGACTTGGTGCCGAGGGCAAAAAATCCGTGGTTACCGGTGTGGAAATGTTCCGCAAGATCCTGGACGAAGGTCAGGCTGGTGACAACGTTGGATTGCTGCTTCGCGGTATCGACAAAGACGAAATCAAGCGTGGTATGGTCATCTCTCACCCGGGTAAAGTAAAACCTCACTCCAAATTCAAAGCTGAGGTATATATCCTGAAGAAAGAAGAAGGCGGACGTCACACTCCGTTCCACGACCACTATCGTCCTCAGTTCTATATCCGTACGCTTGACGTAACCGGCGAGATCAAATTGCCGGAAGGTGTGGAGATGGTCATGCCCGGTGACAACGTAACCATCGAGGTAGATCTGATCTATCCGGTAGCATGTAACGTAGGTCTTCGCTTCGCTATCCGCGAAGGTGGCCGCACCGTTGGTGCTGGACAGATCACTGAGTTGATTAACTAAACCCCTAAATCCCCAGAAGGGGACTTGGGTTTTGCCAATAAAGATTACAGCTCCAAAAAGCCTCCCTTTCGGGGGAGGTTTGGAGGAGTTGTTTTATACGGGTCTAGCTCAGTTGGTAGAGCACTGGTCTCCAAAACCAGGTGTCGGGAGTTCGAGTCTCTCGACCCGTGCACAAACGATCCGAATTAAATGAAAAAAATAGTTGCATATTTGAAGGATGCTTATAACGAATTGGTTTATAAGGTATCCTGGCCAACAAGAGAGGAACTCTCCGGCAGCACGGTAATTGTACTGATAGCTTCCCTTATAATTGCCGTTATCGTGTTCGGGATGGATTCTCTTTTTGAGTGGATTCTAAAACTCCTTTACGGTATTTTATAAAATCTGAATTGAGATTATGACTGAAGAGAGAAAGAAATGGTACGTTTTGCGTGCCGTTAGCGGAAAAGAAAGTAAAGTCAAAGAGTATCTTGAGTCAGAAATTAAAAAGACCGATTTAGGAAAGTACATTTCTCAAGTTCTCATCCCCACAGAAAAGACTTATACAATACGCAACGGAAAGAAAGTGATGAAAGAACGCGCTTATCTTCCCGGCTACGTACTTATTGAGGCTGAACTGACGGGTGATGTGATTCACGAACTGAAGAATATCAACTACGTGGCAGGTTTTCTCCCCAACACTACTGACCCCCAGCCCTTGCGGGAATCGGAGGTAAAACGTATCCTTGGTACGATGGACGAGTTGGAAGAGGCCGGTGATGAAATGGATATGAAATACTATGTGGGCGAAAACGTGAAGGTGATTAGCGGTCCCTTCAGTAGCTTCTCCGGTGTAGTAGAGGAAGTGAACGACGAGAGAAAGAAACTCAAAGTGATGGTGAAAATTTTCGGAAGAAAACAACTCCTCGAGTTGAGCTATATGCAAGTAGAGAAAGAATAGTCAGCAATTTGGTTACGCAGATTCTGTAAATTCTTGAATGTGTTTCGAAAACCGTAATTTATTAAAATCAAGAAAATGGCTAAAGAAGTTGCCGGACAACTAAAATTACAAATCAAAGGAGGAGCTGCAAATCCATCTCCCCCTGTAGGGCCTGCATTGGGTTCTAAAGGGATCAACATCATGGAGTTTTGCAAGCAATTCAATGCCAGAACTCAGGACAAAGCCGGTAAAGTGTTACCCGTGGTAATCACGTACTATACCGACAAGTCGTTTGATTTTATTGTTAAGACACCACCGGTTGCAATTCAGTTATTGGAAGTCAGCAAACAAAAAGGCGGTTCGGCAGAACCCAATCGTAAAAAGATTGCGGAAATAACCTGGGAACAGGTGAAAACCATTGCCGAAGAAAAAATGACCGATTTGAACTGCTTCACACTTGAATCAGCAATGAGAATGGTAGCCGGAACGGCTCGGAGCATGGGTATCACAGTGAAAGGGGACTTCCCTGAAATTATTAATAATTAAACTTCAATTGAGAGATGAGTAAACTTACAAAAAATCAGAAGTTGGCTTTGAGCAAGATTGAAGAGGGAAAAGCCTATACACTGAAAGAAGCATCTGCTTTGGTGAAGGAAATAACCACCACCAAGTTCGATGCATCTGTGGATATCGATGTACGCCTCGGCGTAGATCCGCGAAAAGCCAACCAGATGGTCAGGGGCGTTGTGTCTCTGCCACACGGCACAGGAAAACAAGTAAGAGTTCTTGTATTGTGTTCTCCAGAAGCTGAAGCCGACGCGAAGGAAGCCGGCGCAGACTATGTAGGACTCGATGAATATATCGACAAAATTAAAGGAGGTTGGACCGATGTGGATGTGATCATCACACAGCCGCAGATCATGGGTAAGATTGGTGCACTGGGCCGTATTTTAGGACCCCGGGGGCTGATGCCAAACCCAAAAAGCGGTACCGTTACTCCCGACGTGGCCAAAGCCGTGAAGGAGGTAAAGCAAGGTAAGATCGACTTTAAGGTAGACAAGACCGGTATTATTCACACCTCTATTGGAAAAGTATCTTTCACGCCGGAACAGATTCGAGACAACGCAAAAGAATTTATTCAAACGTTGATCAAATTAAAACCGACAGCGGCAAAAGGTACTTATATCAGGAGTATTTATCTTTCCAGTACGATGAGCCCGGGTATAAAACTGGACACTAAATCGTTAGAAGAACAGAAATAAAAAGTTTTAATTGCATGAAAAAGGAAGATAAACAACTGATTATAGAGCAAATCGCAACGAACCTCCGGGAGTACGAAAACTTCTATCTTGCTGATATCGCCACATTGAATGCGGTGAAAACAAGCACCTTACGAAGAGAATGCTCCAAGCAGGATATCAAGTTGGTAGTGGTAAAAAATACCTTGTTGCAAAAAGCATTCGAGTCGCTCGACAAGAACTACGAAGAGCTGTATCCCATTCTGAAAGGAAATACGGCCATCATGTTCTCGAACGTGGCGAATGCTCCTGCCAAGCTCATTGATAAGTTCAAGGCTGACAAAGTACCCGCCTTCAAGGGCGCGTATGTTCAGGAGAGTTTCTTCATCGGCGAAAAGGCGTTGCAGGATCTCATTAACATCAAGAGCAAGACAGAGCTTATTGGAGATGTAATCGCACTGTTGCAGTCACCTGCCAAGAATGTGGTTTCGGCACTCCAATCCGGCGGAACACTCCTCCACGGAGTATTGAAAACGCTGTCGGAAAAATCAAATTAATGTACACAATCAAACAGAATTAGTAATCAATTTAAACAAATAAAAAAATGGCAGACTTAAAAAAATTTGCTGAAGAATTAGTTAACTTAACTGTGAAAGAAGTTAACGAACTGGCTGAAATTTTAAAAACGGAATATGGTATTGAGCCTGCTGCTGCAGCAGTGGCTGTTGCCGCCGGACCTGCAGCAGCTGAAGCAGCTGTAGAAGAAAAAACTTCTTTCGACGTGATCCTGAAAAGCCCGGGAGCAGCTAAACTGGCTGTAGTAAAGGCAGTAAAGGAACTCACCGGCCTTGGCTTGAAAGAAGCTAAAGACTTAGTGGACGGAGCTCCCAGCGAATTGAAAAAAGGTGTAACAAAAGACGAAGCGGAAGCTTTGAAAAAACAACTTGAAGAGGCTGGAGCAGAAGTTGAACTTAAATAACATTACCCTAAATTAGGTTAATATGGTTAGGAATCTTCTTCCGGAAGATTCTTAACCTTTTGTGTCAATATATATTAGGTTCCAAAACTCATTTCCATGTCTTCAAATAACGCCAACCAAAGAATAAATTTCGCGTCGATCAATAATCCGCTCGATTTTCCGGATTTTCTGGAAGTACAGTTAAAGTCGTTCCAGGATTTCATCCAACTTGACGCCCCCCCTGAAAGTAGAAAAAACGAAGGATTGTATAAGGTTTTTACGGAGAACTTCCCTATTGCCGATACCCGTAACAATTTTGTACTTGAATTTTTGGATTACTATGTAGATCCTCCCCGTTATAGCATTGAGGAGTGTGTGGACAGAGGACTCACCTATAGCGTTCCGCTAAAGGCGAAGCTCTACCTGTATTGCACCGACCCCGATCACGAAGACTTTACACCCGTCATTCAGGATGTGTACCTGGGTACCATTCCTTACATGACCGAGAAAGGAACGTTTGTGATCAACGGAGCCGAGCGTGTGATTGTATCGCAACTGCATCGCTCTCCCGGAGTCTTTTTCGGACAGAGCCTGCATGCCAATGGCACCATACTTTACTCTGCCCGTATCATTCCGTTCAAAGGATCATGGATTGAGTTTGCTACCGATATCAACAGTGTGATGTACGCGTACATCGACCGTAAAAAGAAATTACCTGTAACCACGCTGCTGCGCGCTATCGGTTTCGAGAGCGACAAAGATATCCTTGAGATCTTTGATCTGGCGGAAGAGGTGAAGGTGAATAAAACCAACCTTAAGAAAGTTACCGGGCGTAAACTGGCTGCCCGTGTGCTGAAATCATGGATGGAAGATTTTGTAGACGAAGACACCGGCGAGGTGACTTCCATCGAAAGAAACGAAGTGATCATTGAGCGGGAGACCATCCTCGAAGCGGAACACATGGACCAGATCCTCGAGTCGGGTGTTTCCTCTGTTCTGCTTCACAAGGAGACGGCCAACACTTCGGACTACTCTATCATCTATAACACGCTACAAAAAGACCCGAGTAACTCGGAGATCGATGCCATCCGCCACATCTACCGTCAGCTTCGCAGTGCTGAACCGGCCGACGATTCAAGTGCACGCGAGGTAATCAACAACCTTTTCTTCTCCGAGAAGAGATACGACCTGGGCGATGTGGGACGCTACAGAATTAACAAAAAACTCAATCTCAATATCGATGTCGATGTACGGGTACTGACCAAGGAAGATATCATTGAGATCATTAAATACCTCATCGAACTGATCAATTCGAAGGCAGTGGTGGACGACATCGACCACCTCAGCAACAGACGTGTTCGAACGGTGGGTGAGCAACTATATACCCAATTCGGTGTGGGACTGAACCGGATGGCGCGCATTATCCGCGAACGAATGAATGTGCGCGACAACGAAGTCTTCACCCCGATCGACCTGATCAACGCGAAAACCATCTCGTCGGTGATCAACACCTTCTTCGGGACCAATGCGCTTTCACAGTTCATGGACCAGACAAACCCGCTGGCGGAGATAACCCACAAGCGCCGTCTGTCGGCCCTCGGCCCTGGCGGCCTTTCGCGTGAACGCGCCGGATTTGAAGTGCGTGACGTACACTTTACGCACTACGGCCGTCTTTGTCCTATTGAAACACCCGAAGGTCCCAATATCGGATTGATCTCCTCTCTTTGTGTATACGCGAAGATCAACGACCTCGGATTCATTGAAACACCTTACCGTAAGGTAGACAAAGGCATTGTAAACATCAAGAACGATGAAGTCATTTACCTTGCTGCAGAGGAGGAAGAAAATAAACTCATTGCACAGGGTAACGCACCTCTCGATGAAAAGGGACATTTTATAAATACGCGTGTGAAAGCGCGCCAGGATGCGGACTATCCGGTGATTGCCCCGGAAGAGGTAGAACTGATGGACGTATCGCCCATGCAGATCGCCTCCATTGCAGCATCACTTATCCCCTTCCTGGAACATGATGATGCCAACCGTGCCCTGATGGGATCCAACATGATGCGTCAGGCCGTTCCGCTGATAAGAACGGAATCTCCCATCGTCGGCACCGGCATTGAAGGACAACTGATAAAAGACTCCCGTTCACAGATTATGGCCGAGGGCACCGGTGAGATCACTTATGTTGACTCCACCACCATCAAGATCAAATATCACAGAACGGAAGAAGAGGAGTTTACCAGCTTTGACGAAGCAGTGAAGACCTACACCATCCCTAAATTCCGTAAGACCAACCAGAATACAACCATCGACTTGCGTCCTATCTGCAAAGTAGGACAGAAAGTGAAGGCGGGTGAGATCCTTACCGAAGGATACGCCACGCAGGATGGCGAGCTGGCACTGGGAAAAAACCTCAAGGTGGCATTCATGCCCTGGAAAGGGTACAACTTTGAGGACGCCATCGTACTGAGCGAAAGGATGGTTAGTGATGACGTGTTCACCTCCGTGCACATGGAAGAGTTTTCGCTGGAAGTGCGCGAGACCAAGCGTGGGCTGGAGGAACTTACTTCCGACATACCCAACGTGAGCGAAGAGGCAACCAAAGACCTCGACGAAAAGGGGATTGTGCGTGTAGGTGCCCGCATCAAACCGGGAGACATCCTGATCGGCAAGATCACGCCCAAGGGAGAATCCGATCCCTCACCCGAAGAGAAGCTGCTCCGGGCCATTTTCGGTGATAAGGCAGGCGATGTAAAGGATGCTTCACTGAAAGCATCCCCCTCGCTCAAAGGTGTGGTTGTGCATACCAATCTCTTCTCCAAGGCTTCCAAAAAAGGGAAGACAAAGCTTTCCAACAAAGCTCTACTTCCGAAGCTCGACGAGGAGTATGAAATCAAGATGGATGAATTGAAAAAGGTGCTTATCGATAAGCTTCTGAAGCTCACCGACGGTAAAACATCGGCAGGAGTAAAGGACTACACCAACATGGACATTGTTCCCAAGGGAGCCAAGTTCACACAAAAGGTGCTCAACGACATCGATTTTCAGTCCGTCCAGTTAAATAAATGGACCACCGACGCCCACAAGAACGAACTCATTCGCGCCACAGTAATCAATTATCTGCGTCGTTACAAGGAGCTGGATGCAGAATTGAAACGCAAACGTTTCGACTTCACCATCGGCGATGAGCTTCCTTCGGGCATCATGCAGATTGCCAAGGTCTACGTGGCCAAGAAACGGAAGATACAGGTGGGCGACAAGATGGCTGGCCGCCACGGTAACAAAGGTATTGTCTCCCGAATTGTGCGTCAGGAAGATATGCCATTCCTTGCCGACGGAACACCGGTTGACATTGTCCTCAACCCACTGGGCGTACCTTCGCGTATGAACCTGGGGCAAATCTTTGAGACCGTGCTCGGATGGGCAGGAAAAGAGCTTGGCGTGAAATTCGCCACCCCCATCTTCGACGGAGCCTCCTTGGAAGATCTCAATGTGTGGACCGACAAGGCCAACGTACCGGCTTACGGTAAATCGTACCTGTATGATGGAGGAACGGGAGAGCGCTTCGACCAGCCGGCAACGGTGGGCATCATCTACATGCTCAAACTCGGCCACATGGTGGAAGACAAGATGCACGCACGTTCCATAGGCCCCTACTCACTCATTACACAACAACCATTGGGTGGAAAGGCTCAGTTCGGAGGACAGCGTTTTGGAGAGATGGAGGTCTGGGCACTCGAGGCATTTGGTGCAGCACACATCCTTCAGGAGATCCTCACAGTGAAGTCCGACGACGTGGTAGGCCGTTCCAAGGCTTATGAATCCATCGTGAAAGGGGAAGCCATGCCTTCGGCAGGAATACCCGAGTCGTTGAACGTATTGCTTCACGAGCTGAAAGGATTGGGACTCAACATCAGTCTCGACTAATATATTCCCGGGGACCGGGGTCTCTGTGTATGATCCTGGCCCCCTTAGGAATAAGATATAAACTCCCATTAACTCTTTATATACAAAAAATATATGGCATTTAGAAAAGACAATAAAATAAAGAGTAGCTTTTCAAAAATCACAATTGGGCTGGCATCGCCGGAACAAATTCTGGAAAACTCTTTCGGTGAAGTGTTAAAACCCGAGACGATCAACTATCGTACCTACAAGCCCGAACGTGACGGTTTGTTCTGCGAGCGTATTTTCGGACCCGTCAAAGACTATGAATGTCATTGCGGCAAGTACAAACGCATACGCTATAAAGGTATTGTGTGCGACCGTTGCGGTGTGGAAGTGACCGAAAAGAAAGTGCGTCGTGAACGTACCGGCCACATTCATCTGGTTGTTCCCGTGGCCCACATCTGGTATTTCAGGTCCCTCCCCAACAAAATTGGTTATCTGCTGGGGATCCCCACGAAGAAGCTCGATACCATCATCTACTACGAACGCTACGTGGTGATACAGGCAGGAGTACTCGAAGACAAGGTGGCCGAAAAAGACCTGCTCACCGAAGATGAATACCTGGATCTGCTGGAAACACTGCCCAAGGACAACCAGATGCTTGAAGATAGCGACCCCAACAAGTTTATTGCGAGGATGGGTGCAGAAGCCATTCTCGACATGCTTGAGAGGCTGAATCTCGACAAGCTGGCCAATCAGCTACGCCACCGCGCCAGCACCGACACCTCGCAGCAGCGCAAGAACGAAGCGTTGAAACAGTTACAGGTGGTCGAGGCTTTCCGCGGATCAAAGAACATCAATAAGCCGGAGTGGATGATCATGAAAGTAATCCCTGTGATTCCGCCCGATCTGCGGCCGCTGGTACCGCTGGATGGCGGCCGGTTTGCCACATCCGACCTGAACGACCTCTATCGCAGGGTAATCATCCGCAACAACCGGTTGAAACGACTGATCGATATCAAGGCTCCCGATGTGATCCTCCGCAACGAGAAACGCATGCTGCAGGAAGCTGTGGACTCCCTGTTTGACAACTCTCGCAAGTCGAGCGCCATCAAAACCGAGTCGAACCGTCCGTTGAAGTCACTTTCCGACAGTCTGAAGGGAAAACAGGGACGTTTCCGCCAGAACCTGCTCGGTAAACGTGTGGACTACTCGGCACGTTCGGTGATTGTGGTAGGCCCTGAGCTGAAGATGCACGAATGCGGATTGCCCAAGGATATGGCAGCCGAACTCTATAAACCGTTTATCATCCGCAAGCTGATTGAAAGAGGCATCGTGAAAACGGTGAAATCGGCCAAGAAGATTGTGGACCGGAAAGAACCGGTGGTATACGATATTCTTGAATACGTGATGAAAGGACACCCGGTGCTGTTGAACCGTGCCCCTACCCTTCACCGTTTGGGTATCCAGGCGTTCCAGCCCAAGTTGATTGAGGGAAAGGCCATCCAGCTGCACCCGCTCGCTTGTACGGCTTTCAACGCCGACTTCGACGGAGACCAGATGGCGGTGCACCTGCCATTAGGCAACGAAGCCATTCTCGAAGCACAGCTGCTGATGCTTGCCTCGCACAATATTCTGAACCCCGCCAACGGCGCGCCTATTACTGTTCCCTCACAGGACATGGTACTCGGGTTGTATTACATCACAAAAATCCGTCCCGGGGCAAAAGGCGAAGGAATGACATTCTACGGTGAAGAAGAGGCGATTATCGCTTATAACGAAGGAGCCGTAGACATTCACGCACTGGTAAAGGTGATCGTGGACGATATCGACGAGGAAGGAAATCCTGTCCGCAAGATGCACGAAACCACCGTCGGACGCGTAATCACCAACGAAGCTATCCCAAAAGAGGTGGGTTATGTAAATGAGTTGCTTTCCAAAAAATCGCTCCGCGACATCATTGGTAAAGTGATCAAAACCTGTGGCGTTGCCCGTACAGCCCAATATCTAGACGACATCAAAGATCTGGGTTACACCATGGCTTTCAAGGGTGGGCTCTCGTTCAACCTGGAAGATGTGATCATTCCGGAAGAGAAAGAAACCCTCATCCAGGAAGGATATGCCGAAGTGGAGCAGATCATGGAAAACTATAATATGGGTTTCATCACCTATAACGAGCGTTACAACCAGATCATCGACACCTGGACACATATCAACTCCAAGTTGTCGAACATCCTGATGAAACAACTTTCGGAAGATGATCAGGGATTCAATTCGGTATACATGATGCTCGACTCCGGCGCCCGTGGTTCCCGCGAACAGATTCGCCAGCTCTCCGGTATGCGCGGTCTGATGGCCAAGCCTCAGAAAAGCGGTGCCGAAGGAGCGCAGATTATTGAGAACCCCATTCTTGCGAACTTCAAGGAGGGACTTTCGGTACTTGAGTACTTTATCTCTACCCACGGTGCCCGTAAAGGTCTCGCCGACACCGCCCTGAAAACAGCCGATGCCGGATATCTGACCCGCCGTCTGGTAGACGTATCGCAGGACGTCATCATCAACGAGGAAGACTGTGGTACGCTGCGCGGACTTGTGGCTACCGCCATCAAGAACAACGACGAAGTGATCGCTTCACTCTATGAGCGGATCCTGGGCCGTGTATCCGTGCACGATGTGCAACATCCCAATACAGGAGAGATTCTGGTAAATTCCGGAGAAGAGATTACCGAAGATGTTGCCAGAAAGATTGATGAGTCACCCATTGAGCGTGTAGAGATCCGCTCGGTACTTACCTGCGAATCACACCACGGTGTTTGTGCGAAGTGTTACGGCAGAAACCTGGCTACAGGGCGAATGGTACAAAAAGGTGAGGCTGTGGGCGTCATTGCGGCACAGTCCATTGGAGAACCGGGAACACAGCTTACGCTGCGTACATTCCACGTGGGAGGTATCGCTTCCAACATTGCTACAGAGAACAGCATTATCACCAAATACGATGGTATACTGGAATTTGATGAACTGCGTTACGTGGAAACCACCGACTCCGAAGGCAAACCATACAAAGTAGTGGTCAGCCGGCTTGTGGAGATGCGTATCATTGACCCCAACACCAGGATTATCTTGGTATCCCACAACGTGCCCTATGGTTCAAAGCTCTATTTCAACCAAAACGACAAAGTGGAAAAGGGTGACCTGATCTGTGAGTGGGATCCGTTCAACGCGGTGATCGTTTCGGAAGCAACCGGTAAGATCCGTTTCGAAAACTTCACCGAAAACATGACCTACAAGGTTGAATCGGACGAACAAACCGGATTGAAAGAAAAGGTCATCATCGAATCGCGCGACAAAACAAAAGCGCCCTCAGCACACATTGTGGATGAGAACGACGATATCCTGCGTACGTACACCCTTCCGCTCGGCTCCCACATTGTGAAGAACGATAACGATGACATCAAAGCCGGAGATACGCTCGTGAAGATACCGCGTGCCGTTGGGAAAGCGGGTGACATCACAGGAGGTCTTCCGCGTGTTACTGAACTATTTGAAGCTCGTAACCCATCCAACCCGGCAGTAGTGTCCGAAATCGACGGAGAAGTATCTTTCGGAAAAATCAAACGTGGTAACCAGGAAATTTCCGTCACCTCCAAAACAGGGGAGATCAAGAAGTATATGGTTCCCTTGTCCAAGCAGATCCTGGTACAGGAGAACGACTATATCCGCGCCGGCATGCCACTCTCAGACGGTGTCACCACACCATCCGATATTCTGGCCATCATGGGCCCGACAGCCGTTCAGGAATACATCGTAAATGAAGTCCAGGATGTTTACCGCCTGCAGGGTGTAAAGATCAACGACAAGCACTTTGAGGTGATTGTCCGTCAGATGATGCGCAAGGTGGAAGTGGTGGATCCGGGTGATACCCGTTTCCTCGAACAGCAGTTGGTCGACAAGCACGAGATGATGGAAGAGAACGACCGCATCTGGGGCAAGAAAGTGATCATGGACGCTGGAGACTCACAGGTATTTGAACCGGGACAGATTGTCACCGTACGCAAGCTGCGCGACGAAAACAGTTCGCTGAAACGACGCGACCTGAAACCGGTGGAAGCACGCGACGCCGTGCCGGCTACCGCGAACCAGGTATTGCAGGGTATCACTCGTGCAGCCCTTCAGACAACCAGCTTCATGTCGGCCGCCTCGTTCCAGGAGACGACCAAGGTGTTGAACGATGCCGCCATCAACGGCAAAACAGACACACTGGAAGGACTCAAGGAGAACGTGATCGTCGGTCACCTCATCCCTGCCGGTACCGGTCAGCGTGAGTTCGACAAACTGGTCGTCGGTTCACGCGAGGATTTTGAGAAGCTGAACGCCAGCAAGCGCTCTAACCTGTTTCAGGAAGCCGTAGTAGAAGAATAGTAACAGCTTTGAAATAACTTTTTAAAACCCGTGTCGGTGTTCCGGCACGGGTTTTTTGTTGTTCTTATCAACAAACGACCCTTGCTCGGACCAAATAACATGGATGCCTATTGAATTAAATTTATTTA
>NZ_DCEN01000020.1:3538-22648 GCF_002316955.1 Proteiniphilum sp. UBA1028 | reverse complement strand
TATTTAAGACTCATCGCTGTAGAGATATTGAGCATATCGAGTCCTTATTGTAAATCCACATGACAATTATCATAATTATTAAAAAACCACCAAGTATGTGCAAACTGAGAAAGAGGTTACTCTTGTTTTTCACCTTGGCAGCCGGCACACTGGCCGCCCAGAACTACACCGTGAGCGGATATGTTACCGATGCCGCGAATGGCGAGACATTGATCTCAGCCACCGTGATCGACAAAAAAACATCAAAAGGAGCGGCTGCCAACAATTATGGGTACTACTCGCTCACATTACCCAAGGGCGAGGTTTCGCTCAACTACTCTTACATCGGGTATGAGACTGACGAAAAAACTTTTGTCTTGGATAAAGACACTGTTTTAAACATCGCCCTGAAGCTCAACAATATACTCGATGAGGTTACCGTTGTAGGAATGAGATCTGAAATGGGCGTGAAGGGTTCGCAGATGAGTGCGGTGGAAGTACCCATTAATCTGATAAAAAATATCCCCACGCTACTGGGTGAGAACGATCTGATAAAAGCGTTGCAGCTTTTGCCGGGTGTACAATCGGGAACCGAAGGCTCTGCAGGGCTTTACGTACGCGGCGGCGGTCCCGACGAAAACCTTCTTTTACTGGATGGCGTGCCGCTTTACAATGTGAATCACATGCTGGGATTTTTCTCTGTTTTCAATAGCGATGCATTGAAAAATGTCACATTATACAAAGGAAGCTTTCCGGCACGATTCGGCGGACGATTGTCATCGGTGGTAGATGTACGGATGAAAGACGGTGACGACAAGAAAATACGCGGGACGGCAAGTATCGGCCTGATCTCCTCTAAAATTCAACTCGAAGGGCCTATCATCAGGGAAAAAACCACGTTCAATGTATCGGCCCGAAGAACTTATATCGACGTGTTGACCCAGCCACTGATAAAAGCCGCGGCTAAAGCGGAAGGAGGCGACGGAAACACTGCCGCCGGGTACTATTTCTACGATGTGAATGCCAAGTTCACACATAAGTTTTCCGACAGGGACAAACTTTACCTGAGCGCCTACCTGGGCGACGACGCTCTTTACGCGAAAGTGCGAACCAGGGTCTCCTACAACATGGACTTTGAAGACAAGGACTACACCAACCTCAACTGGGGATGGGGAAACGTGGTGACTGCCTTGCGATGGAACCATGTTGTAAACAACAAGTTGTTTATGAACACAACGGCATCGTTTACGCGCTATCGCTCAAAGTTAGGGCTGGGCGCCGAGAACGTGCAAACAGACAAAAGCAAAACGCCGCCGAAGGAAGAGAAAAGCGAACTGAATTTGACTTATAACTCAGGTATTCGCGACTGGACGGCCAAAATGGATTTCGACTACACACCAAACAGTGCTCACGACATCAAATTTGGTACAAATTACACTTACCATACCTTCCGGCCCGACGTCACTTCAATGAAGTTTGTGGATTCGGAAATAGTCAACAAGGTGGACACGGTCATTGGGAGTCCCGTCGTATATGCACACGAGACGATGAGCTACATCGAAGACAATGTGTCAATTGGCAACCTGTTGAAAGTGAACTTGGGGGTGCACTTTTCAACTTTTCACGTTCAAAATCAGAACTACTCCTCGTTACAACCGCGGGCAGGGGTGCGCCTGTTGCTTACCGACAACCTGTCGGTTAAGGCAGGATATGCCGGCATGAGCCAATACATCCACCTGTTGTCGAACAGCCTGGTGAGCCTGCCTACCGACCTTTGGGTGCCAGTAACGAAAAGGATAAAACCCATGAACTCGCACCAATATTCCGCCGGCCTCTTTTACTCCATGGCGGGCATTGCTGATTTCTCGGTGGAAGGATATTACAAGACCATGGACAACCTGCTCGAATATAAGGATGGCGCCTCTTTCATGGGCATATCGACCAACTGGGAAGACAAGGTGAGCACAGGACGCGGAACCGCCTACGGTGTGGAGTTACTGGCACAGCGTTCTTTTGGAAACACCACCGGATGGGTGGGTTACACCTGGTCGAAATCCAATAGGATTTTCGATGAACCGGGCAACGAACTCAACAACGGGAAACCTTTTCCGGCGAAATATGACCGTCGTCACGACATCAGCCTCACGCTTACACATAAGTTTTCCGAGCGTATTGATCTGTCCGGCTCATGGGTCTTCAGCACGGGAAATGCCGCCACATTCGCCTTTCATGAGGTGAAAGGCGCCGGATATCCCAACCTGGACAATCCTTATCCGGTCTCCGTAGAGATACCTCACGTTTCGGCGCGAAATAATTTCCGCTACAACAGTTACCATCGAATGGATCTGGGTGTGAATTTTCACAAGGTAACCAAACGGGGGAACCTTCGCACATGGAATATCAGTATATACAATGTATATAACCGGTGGAATCCGTTTTTCGTATATGCCGACTCACACAGCCGGCAGAATCCGCAAACCGGCGAATATGAAACGGTTAACAAACTCAAGCAGGCTACTCTTTTTCCAATTATTCCCTCTGTAAGTTACACCATCAAATTTTAAAAAGATATGAAGAAAAAACATACTTCCGCGTTTGCGGTTCTTTTAGCAATATCATTGGGTATATTTATCTCGTGCGAAAAAGATATTGCGTTTAAAGGAGAGGTTACTGATCCGATGCTGGTTGTAAACAGCACGGTAAATACCGACTCCGTGGTATCGGCACACATTTCTCAAAGTCGTTTCGTACTCGGGAAGGTATCGCCGATACCCGATGTGGAAAATGCCGCTGTTACTCTCTACGTAAATGGCACAGTTATGGAAAAGCTTGCTCACAAAGGAAAAGGAGTGTATAAAGGCAGCTACGTACCCAAGCCGTCGGATGAGATAGGGATTGAAGTGGAGGCGCCCGGATTTGAGAAGTTAGGAGCAAAGACGATGATGCCGGAAAATGTCAATCTCAGCGTGAAGAGTGTTACCGAAACGGTTAAGGAGAACTCTTATCCGGGTGGAAACACAGGTGAGAAACTAATTGAGTTGAATATAAAATTGACTCTGACCGATAATCCGGAGCAGGAGAATTACTATTTCATCAAAGGGAGAAGGAACGCTTATTATCAAGGCATGTTGCAGTTCAGCTATCCCCTTGACCTGAAGTTATCGGATATCCTCGACAACAAACAAGTTGTGGGAGGAGGGGATGCCGTATCCGGAATTCTATGGGAGGAAGATGAAGGCAACCGTAATATTAAAAATATCTTTACCGATCTGTTTGTGAACGGGAAGGAGTTGGGGCTCAACTTTGTTTTTCATGAGCCGGTGCAAACGGATCCCGACCAAACCATTGAATATGAAATTGAAGTGGCGCAAATGTCAAAAGATTTGTACCTCTACGTTATTTCAGCCAACAAGGCTATCAGTAACAATGGAATTCCAATCGTGGAGGCCACGCAGGTTCATTCAAACGTGACAAACCACGTCGGTATTCTGGGCGCTTATAACAGTCATAAGATGGCGTTCACTTGCTCCCGGGACGATTCAAATCCATAAAGTATCTGTTTCAATACAACCCGGTCGACTTTTTCAGGTAGTCGTAAATAGCCTGCTGCGCACGGACAGGTGCTTCATCAGATGAAGTCGTGTCCCTTTTAAACACATTATTCAGATGTTCATCCACCCATACGGCGCTCTGGTTATCTTCCAGCTGGATTTTCAGGATATCCACGATCTGCCGCTTCGGCTTTTCCGAGTAGACAGGAAAGGCCACCTCGATACGGCGGTGCAGGTTGCGTTCCATCCAGTCGGCAGAAGTAAGATATACTTTTTCTTCTCCTTCATGAAAGAAGTACCACACCCGCGCATGTTCCAGATAGGCATCTACAATGCGGGTTACCGTGATATTTTTGCTGAAAGGCTGGTTGGGTACAAGGCAGCAGATTCCCCGGATGATCAGATCAATCTTCACTCCCGCCTCGCTGGCCCGGTAAAGGGCATTGATCATTCCCTTGTCCTCCAGGCTGTTCATTTTTAAAATGATATGGCCTAAGCCGCCGTTCTTTACACTTTCAACCTCACGGTCAATCAGTTGATGGATGGCGGGCAACAGATTAAACTGTGTTACCAGCAGATGTCTGAAATTGTGCGTGTAAGGCTTTCCCTCCAACACACGGAAGACTTCGTCGATATCTTTAATGATCTCCTTGTTCGAAGTCAGCAGCCCTTTGTCCGAATAGATGCGGGCCGTTTTCTCGTTAAAGTTGCCCGTGCCCAGGTAAGCATAGCCTTTCAGGGGGTCATCGGGATCATTGCTGCGCTTGCGCACATAAGCCAGCTTTGCGTGCACCTTCAGTCCCGGCAGACTGTAGATGATCTTTACCCCGGCCTGCTGCATCAGTTCGGAGGAGAGGTAGTTGTTCTCCTCATCGAAGCGGGCCTTCAGCTCAACGAAGACAGTCACCTTCTTGCCATTTTTTGCTGCGCTGATAAGACTGTTGATCACGGCTGAGTTCTCGGCCACCCGGTATTGGGTCACCTTTATTTCAATTACCTTGGGGTCGAACGCTGCCTGCATCAGGAAACGCAGCAGGTAGTCAAACGACTGGTACGGGAAATGCAACAGCACATCCTGCTTTCGCAACACTCGCAGGATGGAGGTATTCGATTCCAGCTCCGGCACACGCAAGGGCTGCGGTAGCTTTTGTTTTAACGAATCTCCCACAGGGTTAGGGAGGTTTGACAGGTCCGACAGGTTCAAATAGCGACCCGAGGGCAATAGCTCCTCCTCCTCAATTTCGTATGTTTCGCACAGATAGCGCAGGAAATAATCGGGCATATCCTTGTCATACTGAAACCTCGTCACAGCACCGATCTTACGTTTGCGCACCTTACGGAGGATCTTCTCAGCAATATCCTTCTGATCCTCATCCTCCAGCGAAAAGTCTGCATCGCGTGAGATCTTGATGCTGAAGCAATCCACGATCTCATATCCGGGAAAGACACTTTGCATGTTCGCCTTTATCACATCGTCGATAAACATGATGTAATAATTGCCTCCGTAAGAGGGCAGTTCTATGAAACGGGGAATTTTGGTGAAGGGAATCTTCATGATGGCATAGGTGTATTTCAATCCTTCTGCCTCCTTTTTTTTCTTTTTTTGCAGCAAACTGATCACCTGATAGATGCGCCCATCCTGAATAAAAGAATGAATGTCATCCTTCAGAATGATCATCGGCTGCAAATAAGGGAAAACCTCCTCATTGAAATATTTCTCCACATAGGCTCGATGAAAGGGTTCCACCTGATCCGACTGATAGAGGACAATGTTGTTCTTCTTGAGCTCAGGCAATATCATCTGGTTAAATATCGCATAATATTCTTTCTCCTGGGCGGTCACTTCACTGTTGATCTGAACTATGGTCCGCATGGCCTCCTCAATCGATTCGTCCCGCTTGATATTTTTTAACAGAGAACTATGATAACCCGACACACGAATCTTGTAGAACTCCTCCAGATTGGAAGAATAAATAGAGAGGAACTTGATCCGCTCATAGATGGGCAGGCGCTCGTCTTTCGCTTCCAGGAGTACCCGGTAGTTAAAAGATAGCCAGCTTATATCGCGTTTGAAGTAAGTATATTGGTTATTTTCCATTGACTACGGTTTAAGAACTCTTTAAACCCCAAAAATACAAAGTTTGTTTGAATAAAAAATTTTTTTAAGGCTTCGAGTTTATGGTGCCGGTAAATATTGCCCGTCAAGGTGGATAATGGAAAAGGTTTGTTTTCCCAAAATAAATTACCTTTGCCGTAAACAGAAAAGAAAAGATGAAAAAAATAGGGTTGTTGTCCGACACGCACGGGTACTGGGATGAGAAATTTGAAACCTATTTATCGCCCTGCGATGAAATATGGCATGCCGGCGATATCGGCTCGCTGGAGCTTGCCGGCAGGTTTGAGACACTGAAACCATTTCGTGCCGTATATGGCAACATCGACGACTACAAAACCCGCGTCGCCTACCCGCAAACGCAACATTTCACCCTCGAAAATGTGGAGGTGCTCATGACACACATCGGCGGTTACCCCGGCCGTTACGATCCGTCTATCCGTGCACAATTGTTTGCCCATCCCCCCAAGCTGTTTATCGCCGGCCATTCGCATATCCTGAAGGTGATGTACGATAAAAAGCTGGGATGTCTGCATATGAACCCGGGGGCGGCAGGGAAGTACGGGTTTCATCGTGTCCGTACACTCCTCCGCTTTGTGTTGGAGGAGGGCAACATCAAAGATTTGGAAGTGATCGAAATAGGCCAACACGGATAATTCTGGTTCTGTCCCCCCGGGTGGCTGTCTTCATACGCCCGACACCCCCTTGTTCCGGTCACGGGGAAATCACACCGGGAAAACGGAAAGCAGGATACCCCCGGCTCCCACGACCATCAGCAGGATGCCGATGGTTCTATTAAGCAGGATTAAGCCCCGGCGGTTGAAATGTTTTCGCAGACGGGAAACAAAAGTGGTAAGCAGAAACCACCACAACAACGCTGCTGCGGCAAACGAGATCAGTCCCGCAAAGAGCGAAGCAGGCCCATCCTGGAAAGGATTAAACGAAAAGCGTGCGTAAAGTCCCACAAACACCAGAATGATTGCAACATTGGAGAGGGTAAGCAAAAATGCCGAGATAAAGTCTTTTGCATAACGTGTTTCTCCCGAAATCCTATCCGGTTGCCAGTCTCTCAACGGGTTGGAACGAAACACACCCACCCCGAAAAAGATCAGGATCAGGCTCCCCAGCAATTGGAGCTGACCTTCGTGAGCCGCGAGAAAATCGGACACAAGGCCCAACCCTGCCAGCGTGATCACGGCATAGATGAAGTCCGACAACACCGACCCCAACCCGGTGACAAAGCCGTGCCACCATCCCCGGTTAAGCGTGCGTTGAATAGTCAGCATGTTGATCGGCCCCATGGGCGAGGAAACCAGTAATCCGATGAGAAAGCCTTTGGCAATTGTTTCGAGCATGAATGGCTGTTTACAGGAAAAATAAACAATAATCTATTTTGCCGCAAAGGTACATTCATAATCTTAACAGACAAAATGCGTTTTGTTGTGTAAGTAAACTTCTCTTCTGCACATTTTGAATAAATAACTTCCGCTCGGCAATGTCCCGGCAAGTTTGACACACCCCTCGCTGAATTGTTATTTTGACTTAACGAAAAAGTTCAACAAGTTTAGACTTTTTCTCGTCATGGCAGATTCCAAGTAAACTTGTCTTCTGCACATTTGACTTAACGAAAAAGTTCACTAACTTTGTATCATCGTTCAGATTGGACGAAACTACAGCAAACGGTCCCGGGCAGAATGAAGGAGATCTATTCTCTTTCAATCTGATGCAACATAAAACAGAAAATATGATTTCATTTTTCAGAACCCCCTCTCAAAGCGTAATCGCAGTAGAAACAGAATCGGTCTTTTCTACCCAAACGGTCGAAAAGCTGACCTGGCTTTTCGGAAACGCAGCATTGCTTGATGCAGAAGCAGTCCACACTCCTTTCGTTGGCCCCCGCAGGGAGATGATTACTCCCTGGAGCACTTGTGCGGTGGAGATCACCCAGAATATGGGCATAGAAGGTATTACCCGCATGGAAGAATATATTCCCATGCCGGAGAATGCTCCTTTCGATTTTGACCCAATGCTGCAACGTAAGTATGAGCAGCTTGATCAAACGCTTTTCACCATCGACAAGCAACCGGAAGAGATTCTCCACATCGACGATATTGCAGCATACAACAACACAGAGGGACTGGCACTGAGTGAAGATGAGATCGACTATCTGAACGGCGTAAGCAAAAAGATGGGGCGAAAGCTGACCGACAGCGAAGTGTTTGGCTTCTCACAGGTCAACTCGGAGCACTGCCGCCACAAGATATTCAACGGGAAATTCATTATCGACGGAGAAGAGAAGGAACTCTCTCTTTTTCAATTAATAAAACGCACCTCACAGGTCAACCCGAACAACCTCATCTCGGCCTACAAAGATAACGTGGCTTTCGTACAGGGCCCGATGATTGAGCAGTTTGCCCCGGGCAGTGGCGACAAGCCCGATTTTTTCCAGACAAAAGAGGTGGAGAGTGTACTCTCGCTCAAAGCAGAAACACATAACTTCCCCACCACAGTGGAACCTTTTAACGGAGCCTCCACCGGCACCGGGGGAGAGATTCGCGACCGGCTCGCCGGCGGGAAGGGCTCCCTTCCCGTGGCAGGGACAGCCGTTTACATGACCTCCTATCCACGACTGGAAGAAGGCCGCGAGTGGGAACAGGCTGTTTCTCCTCGCAAATGGCTCTACCAGACACCGGAACAGATCCTGATCAAAGCATCCAACGGAGCATCCGACTTTGGCAACAAATTCGGTCAGCCGCTCATCTGCGGCTCTGTGCTCACTTTTGAACACGAAGAGAACTACAAAAAGTTCGGTTACGACAAGGTGATCATGCTTGCGGGAGGCGTTGGGTATGCCAACAAGCGCGACGCGAAGAAAGGCAATCCGCAAAAGGGAGAGAAAGTGGTGGTGCTGGGCGGCGACAACTACCGCATCGGCATGGGCGGCGGCGCCGTCTCGTCGGTCAACACCGGTGAATATTCTTCCGGTATAGAGCTGAATGCAGTACAGCGCGCCAACCCCGAGATGCAAAAGCGGGTGGCCAACGTGATCCGTTCGCTGGCCGAGTCGGACGAGAGCCCCATCGTCTCCATTCACGACCATGGTGCGGGGGGACACCTCAACTGCCTCTCCGAGCTGGTAGAACAGACCGGCGGGGTGATCGACATCGACAAGCTGCCGGTGGGCGACAAGACACTCTCCGCGAAGGAGATCATTGGCAACGAAAGCCAGGAACGCATGGGACTGCTTGTGGAACAAAAAGATATTGAAAGAATTGCCCGGATTGCCTCACGCGAGCGGGCACCCATGTACGTTGTGGGAGAGACCACCGGCGACATGAAATTTACTTTCCGTGGGACCGGCAACATCAACCCCATCGACATGGAGCTGGACGATTTCTTCGGCAAACCCCCTGTCACCATTATGGAAGACAGCACCACGGAAGAAACATACGAAGCTCCGGCATATACCCCCGAACAGCTTGGCACATATATCGAGAACGTCCTGAAGCTGGAGGCGGTAGCCTGCAAGGACTGGCTCACCAACAAAGTGGACCGCTCGGTAACCGGCAGGATCGCCCGGCAGCAGTGCCAGGGAGAGATCCAACTACCGCTGAGCGACTGCGGCGCCATCGCACTCGATTACAAAGGATATACCGGCATGGCTACCTCTCTCGGTCATGCACCGCAGGTAGCGATGATTGATCCGGCCGCCGGCTCGGTAGTGGCGATAGCCGAGGCACTGACCAATATTGTCTTTGCACCGCTTACCCATGGGCTACAGGGAGTCTCTCTCAGCGCCAACTGGATGTGGCCCTGCCGCAACCCGGGAGAAGATGCCCGCCTGTACAAGGCTGTAGAAGCATGCTCCGAATTCGCCGGCGACCTGGGCATCAACATTCCTACCGGCAAAGATTCGCTCTCGATGACCCAGAAATACGGCGACGACAAGGTTTTCTCCCCCGGCACAGTCATCATCTCTGCAGCAGCCGAAGTGAAAAATATCCGCAGAATTGTCTCACCCGTACTGGCTTACATAAGAGGTACCTATCTTTACTATATCGACTTCTCCTTCGAACCCTTTAAACTGGGAGGATCGGCTTTCGCACAGACCTTAAGCACGGTAGGTGACGAAGCACCTACCGTGAGCGACACCGAATATTTCAAGAATGCATTTGCTGCCGTTCAGGAGCTCACCGAGCGTGGTCTCATTCTTGCCGGACACGATATCTCCGCCGGTGGAATGATCACCGCCATGCTGGAAATGTGCTTTGCCAATCCGCAGGGCGGGCTGGAAGCACGTCTCGACAAGATCCGGCATACCGACCTGATCAAGATTCTGTTCTCTGAGAATCCGGGAGTACTCATCCAGGTAAAACATCACCGTCTGGTGGAAAAAATACTGGACGACTACGGAGTGGGCTTTGCCATCGTGGCACGCCCCATCGAAGAGCGGAAGCTGATCGTCGCGAAAGAGGAGTTCCGTCAGGAATTTGATATAGACCACCTGCGCGATGTGTGGTACAACACATCCTACCTTCTTGACAGGAGACAAAGTGGGGAAACATGTGCCGCTGATCGTTTTGCCAACTACAAGCAACAACCGCTCCGGTTCGACATCAAACCCTCCTTTACCGGCAAGATGGAGGACCTGGGATTAAATCCCGACCGCAAAGAACGTTCGGGCCTCACCGCTGCCATCATCCGTGAGAAAGGCACAAACGGCGAACGGGAGATGGCCTATGCGCTTTACCTCGCCGGCTTCGATGTGAAGGACGTGCATATGACAGACCTCACCTCGGGACGCGAAACGCTGGAGGATGTTCAGTTTGCCGTCTTCTGCGGCGGGTTCTCCAACTCCGACGTGCTCGGCTCTGCCAAAGGATGGGCCGGTGGATTCCGGTATAACGAAAAAGCGAGAACAGCACTCGAAAACTTTTTCACCCGTGAAGATACGCTGAGCCTTGGCATCTGCAACGGCTGTCAACTGTTGATGGAGCTGGGTCTTATTTTCCCTGAAATGGGCGACAAGCACCCCAAGATGGCCCATAACCTGTCGCATAAGTTTGAGTCTACATTCGTGAGTGTGGAAATTCCGAAAAACGAATCAGTAATGTTCCGGTCGCTCGAAGGCACCAAACTGGGTATCTGGGTCGCACATGGCGAAGGCCGGTTTGTGCTGCCGGAGGAAGCATCCACTTACAACATTTCTGCCAAATACGTATACGACACCTATCCCGGTAATCCCAACGGATCAGACTATGCCACTGCAGCCGTTTGTTCAGACAATGGGCGCCACCTGGCCATGATGCCCCACCTGGAGCGCACCATCTTCCCCTGGCAAAATGCATACTACCCGTTTGCCTACCGCAAACATGAGGTAACCCCCTGGATGGAAGCGTTTGCAAATGCCAGAGAATGGATTAAAACAAGGAAAACTCAATAAAGTGGCGGACCCGGTTTTTGTGCACACAATGAAGGTGCGCGACTATGAGTGCGATACACAGGGCCATGTGAACAATGCCAATTATCAGCACTATTTCGAAGTCACACGCCACGAATTTCTGGAGAAGGTGGGATTGAATTTTCACCAGCTCCATCTACAGGGCATTGATGCGGTAGTATCAAAGGTGGAGATCCGGTACAAGGTACCCCTGATAGGGATGGATACATTTTTGTGCACCGTCACTCACATTGAAAGAGTGAACGTAAAATACATTTTCCACCAGGAAATTATCCGGCTATCGGACAACGCCACCTGTGCCAAAGCAAAGATAGAGGTGGTAAACCTGGTGAACGGCAAATTGTCGAAACCGGACGTTTTTGACGAAGCATTTAAAGAATACATCCGGTAACCGAACTCTGACAATGCGCTGTCGGCCTACTACCAGTAGCCGTTAACCGACAATTAACGACTGACAACCGAAAAGCTTATGTCAGACAAATCTTTATACCAGATAGCCCTCACGCAAATAAAGGGCGTGGGAGTGATGCACGCCCGCAACCTGATGGAGGTAGTTGGCGATGAGGAGGATATTTTCAGGGAAGAGGTCCGCAAGCTGAAGTCCATCCCCCGGATTTCCAGAAGGCTGATACAGGAGATTCGCGATCCCGAAGTACTGCGGCGGGCAGAGAAAGAGTTGGAATTTGTCGTAAAAAACAACCTCCGGATTCTGTTTTACACCAACCCCGACTATCCGCAACGACTCACACAATGCATCGATGCCCCGATATTGCTGTATGCCAAGGGTCAAGTCAACTTCAACCGGCAAAAAGTGATCAGCATTGTTGGCACGCGCACTGAAACAAGATATGGCCAGGAGTTCTGTCGCGAGTTCGTCCGCGATCTGGCAGAGCGTATCCCCGAAGTTCAAATCGTCAGTGGCCTGGCATACGGTATCGATATCCACGCTCACCGGGCATCGCTACAAAACGGATTATCAACCGTCGCCATACTGGCGCACGGGTTGGACAGGATCTACCCCGCCATGCACCGGCAGACGGCGATCGATATGCTGGAGACAGGAGCGCTGCTCACCGAGTTTCCCAGTGGCACCAACCCCGACCGGCATAATTTTGTAAAACGAAACCGCATCGTGGCCGGCATGTCGGATGCGGTGGTGGTAGTTGAATCGGGCGAAAAGGGAGGATCACTCACTACGGCCGACCTGGGCAACTCATACTTCCGGGAAGTTTTTGCCGTGCCGGGACGCATTCACGACAAGATGTCATCAGGATGCAACCGGTTAATTTCCAGCAACAATGCCTTGCTCTTGCAGAGCGTGGACGATCTGATGACCCACATGGGATGGGAGGAAGAAAAGAAAAACAATTTTCCGAAACAAAGAGATCTGTTTGTGGAATTGTCAGAGAACGAAGAGGAAGTTTACCAGGTGCTCCTTAAAGGGGGAGCCATGCAGGTAAACGCCCTCGCCATAGAGCTCAACATGCCGGTGACGGCATTGTTTATGACACTGCTGGAGTTGGAAATAAAAAATGTGGTCACCTCCCTCCCCGGAGGGGTGTACAAACTGGCATAGAGGCAACACGTCACTTTTTTCTGAAACAGTATCGGAATTTTTGGTTTTTTACTATCTTTGAAGTATCAATCTCCAACGGATAAAAATCAGTGGCATTACATATTGGCGATAAAATAACCTAAGATGGCATGATCGCCAGCCTGAAGAAAAGGACGTGAACACCAGAGACCATGTTGGTCAGATTTTGGGGATTAAATGAAAAAAGAAAGAAACACAACATTATGGAAGAAGTAAAAGAGAACAAGAACAGTGAAAAAATGAAGGCGCTACGGGCAGCGATGGACAAAATTGAAAAGACTTACGGCAAAGGGTCTATCATGAAAATGGGAGATGAGAAGGTGGAAGAAATTCCGGTCATTTCCTCCGGTTCCCTCGGGCTGAATGTGGCACTGGGCGTGGGAGGCTATCCTCGCGGGCGTGTCATCGAAATCTACGGCCCCGAATCGTCGGGTAAAACCACCCTCGCCATTCATGCCATCGCCGAAGCACAGAAAGCGGGAGGTGTAGCCGCATTTATTGATGCGGAGCATGCTTTTGACCGTTTTTATGCCGACAAGCTGGGCGTCAACACCGACGAGCTACTGATCTCGCAACCCAGTAGTGGTGAAGAAGCGCTGGAGATTGCAGAGCAGCTGATCCGCTCATCGGCCGTCGACATCATCGTCATCGACTCGGTGGCGGCCCTCACTCCCAAGAAAGAGATCGAAGGAGATATGGGAGACTCCAACGTGGGTCTGCAGGCACGTCTTATGTCCCAGGCACTCCGAAAACTCACTTCTGCCATCAGCAAGACCAACACCACGTGCATTTTCATTAACCAGCTGCGGGAAAAGATCGGCGTCATGTTTGGAAACCCGGAGACCACCACCGGTGGTAACGCGCTGAAGTTTTACGCATCTGTACGTCTCGACATCCGGGGCAATGGCTCTCCCATCAAAGAGGGAGAAGAACAGATCGGTAAGCCCACCCGCGTGAGGGTTGTGAAAAACAAAGTCGCCCCGCCGTTCCGCAAAGCCGAGTTCGATATCATGTACGGTGAAGGCATCTCACGTACAGGAGAGATCATCGACATGGGGGCTGAATTGAATATCATCAAGAAAAGCGGCTCCTGGTACAGCTATAATGAAACCAGGCTGGGACAGGGGCGCGATGCAGCCAAGATTGCTGTCAGAGACAATCCTGAGTTGGCCGAAGAGTTGGAAGGCCTTATTTATGCTGCTCTTAAGGAACAGAAATAATGTAAAAGAACGGGGTTCCCTTCAAGGAACCTCGTTTTTCCTTAAAGCAACATCTTCTCGTATAGATAAATGATGGTGGGAGTTCGTGGAACAACATATAAAAACTATCTCGTATGCAGCAATACAGAAACTTAACACAAGACGAAATTGATCAGCTGGAGAAAAACGGATGCAGTTGTCCCGACTGGGATCAGGTTACTGTGAAGGAGGGGTTCGATCCTCGTTTTGTCAGGAATGCACAATTCTCCGGAAAAATATCGCTCGGCAACTTTGATACTCAATTTGAACTTGCCGGAGGTTTGAAAAAACATGCGGGAATCAACAATGCTGTCATTCATAATTGCAGCATTGGGGACAATGTAGTCATTGAGAACGTGCAAAACTACATAGCAAACTACACCATCGGCTCCTATTGCTTCATTCAGAATGTGGATGTGATCCTGGTAGACGGCCCAACCACTTTCGGCAACGGAGTACAGGTGAATGTGCTAAACGAAACAGGCGGACGCGAGGTGCATATCAACGACAAGCTGTCGGCTCATTTTGCCTATATCTACTCGCTGTACCGTCATCGTTCCCAACTAATTGAACGGATGAAGTCCATCATCGACTTTTACTGCGACAAGCATGCCTCTGACCGAGGAACTATCGGCCCTCATTGTAAGATCGTCAATGTAGGCTACATCAAGAATGTACGCATCGGGTCCCACACCAAGATCACCGGAGCAATGAAGCTGAAAAACGGGAGCATCAACAGCAATGTGCACGATCCGGTATACATCGGCCGCAACGTGATTGCGGAAGATTTTATCGTCTCCTCCGGATCGAGGATCGACGGTGGTTCCTTTATCACACGTTGCTTTGTGGGACAAGCCTGTCTGATCAATCATGGCTACTCCGCCTCCGACTCACTCTTTTTCAGCAACTGCCAAGGGGAAAACGGCGAAGCATGTGCCCTCTTTGCGGGTCCTTATACGGTGACCCATCATAAGTCCACCCTGCTTATTGCCGGAATGTTCTCCTTTATGAATGCCGGCTCGGGATCCAACCAGAGCAATCACATGTACAAGCTTGGACCTATCCACCAGGGCATCATTGAGAGAGGCGCTAAAACGACCAGTAATTCATACGTTTTATGGCCGGCCAAGGTAGGCGCTTTCTCGCTGATTTTGGGGCGTCACTCACAACATGCCGACACATCCAACCTGCCATTCTCGTACCTCATTGAAAAAGACAACGGCACATATATTGCTCCGGGAGTTAATTTACGGAGTGTGGGTACCATACGCGACGCCAAAAAATGGCCGGAACGAGACAGGCGGAAAGATCCCAACCGGCTCGATTGCATTAATTTTAATCTGCTCAGTCCCTACACCATTCAGAAGGTATTTGCCGGCCTGGAGATTCTGAATAACCTGCAGGCAACAGCGGGTGAGGCATCAGAATTGTATACATTCCAGAGCTGTATCATCACCAATTCAGCGCTACGCAAAGGCCTCAGTCTATACGAAATTATCATCCACAAGTTTCTGGGCAACTCAATCATTAAAAGGCTGGAAGGTACTCGCTTCAAAAGCAACCAGGAGATCAGGCAACAACTCGATCCAGGCGACAGGCCCGGGTTGGGAGAATGGGTCGATATGTCGGGGCTGATTGCCCCCAAATCGGAAATTGACGACCTGTTGAATAAAATTGAAGCAGGCGAGATTACAAAACTGAAGGATATCAATCATATCTTCCAGAAACTGCATCAGGACTATTACCAGAATGAATGGACATGGGCATGGGATAAGATTCAATCGTTTTATAAACTGAAGGCCGACGAGATAACGGCAGCAGACGTGATCGGCATTGTGGAGAAATGGAAAGAGAGTGTGGTAAACCTTGATGAGATGATTTATTGCGATGCCAAGAAGGAGTTTTCTCTCTCTTTCAAAACAGGATTTGGTGCGGACGGCAACATCCAGGACCGGGCAATGGATTTTGAATATGTACGGGGTGCTTTCGACAAGAATCCGTTCGTCATGGCCACCCTCAAACACATTGAAGACAAGAAGGCGTTGGGCGACGAGTTGGTTGCGCGTCTTCTACCTTTAACTTAGTGAGTAATCGTTTTTTGAAATATTCAATATGACAGACAAAACATACGAACTGATAGCACAGTTTACGCCCCAGTCCATCGACATACCCATCGACAAGTGCGAACTGGAGAAAGTGATTGAGACCCTGGTCTCGCTCATGTTTCCCATCTGTGATTGTCCGGACTCCCGGGATGTGCAGGACGGACTGCGGGAGGCGGCCGAAAAGCTTCACGCAAACATAGCCAGGCTCCACAACCCGGAGGCTGCCGACAAAAAAACAGAAGCTTTTTTTCAAAAGCTCCCGGCGCTTCAGCAACGTTTATACAAGGATGCTGCGTGCTACCTCAGGTTCGATCCCGCCGCCAAGACTCTGGAAGAGGTGATTATCACCTACCCCGGTTTTTTCGCACTCTGTGTTCACCGTATCGCCCATGAGCTTCATCAGCTCGGGCTTCCGCTTATCTCGCGTCTTTTTTCAGAATATGCCCATTCGAAGGTCGGCATCGACATCCATCCGGCTGCCAAGATAGGCAAGAACTTCTTCATGGATCATGGTACAGGCATCGTCATTGGAGAAACAACGGAAATAGGCGACAACGTGAAGATATATCAGGGCGTCACGCTCGGAGCACTCTATGTGGAGAAGAAACTGTCGGATGTGAAGCGTCACCCCACCGTGGAGGACAACGTGGTCATCTATGCCAATGCCACCATTCTGGGCGGGGCCACGGTCATCGGTCACGACTCCACCATTGGGGGCGGGGCATGGCTCACAAGGAGCGTAATCCCATACTCCCTGGTAACCAACACCGTGGATGTAAAGATCAGATCCGGCAAAGATTTCAGCGGACCCTTTGATTTTGTGATTTAATTCGAAACAGTTGACGCCTGGAGCATCTCCTCCAGTACGGCCACGGCAGTTTCCACAGAATTGATATGGCGGATTACCACGGAACGTTTCTTCCCCGTCTCCCGCAGTTGACACTGGCGTGCATGCTGCTGCACAAAGAAGAGCAGCTTATCAAAAGAGGATGATTGATAATAGGCCGATTTCGGATCAGCAATCAGGTTCAGGGTCATCTGACTGTTCTTCAGCATGATCTTTTCAATTCCCAACGTTTTGGCCAGACGACGCAGCCGCACGATGCGAATTAGTTCCCTACCCTGGTGGGGTATCTTTCCGAAGCGGTCTTCCAGCCGTCTCGTGAATTCCATGATCTCGGTCTCCGTCTCCATGTTATCCAGTTCGCGGTAGATACCCACACGTTCTGCGTCGTTGGGGATATACATCACCGGGAACATCAGCTCCAGGTCGCTTTCCACCAGCACATCGCTCACAAAATCCTGCTCTTCCGCCTTTTCCTGCTCTTTGTAGAGGTCGGCAAATTCATCCTTCCGCAGCTCTTGCACCGCTTCCGTAAGGATCTTCCGGTATGTTTCGTAGCCCAGGTCGGCAATAAACCCGCTCTGTTCCGCGCCCAGCAGATTACCAGCCCCACGGATATCGAGATCCTGCATGGCAATATGAATGCCGCTGCCCAACTCTGCGAAATTCTCGATTGCCTGCAGCCGTCGCCTTGAGTCGCTGCTCAGGGTATACAAAGGTGGAGCCAGCAGATAACAGAATGCTTTCCTGTTGCTGCGCCCTACCCTGCCGCGCAGCTGATGCAGGTCGCTCAATCCAAAGTTCTGTGCATCAATGACGATGATGGTATTGACGTTGGGCATATCAATCCCCGACTCGATGATGGTGGTGGCAATCAGCAGATCCTGCTCATGATTCATAAAGTCTGCAATCACGCTCTCCAGTTTTTTCGGATCCATCTGACCATGGCCCACAGCAATGCGTATGCCGGGGATCTCCCGCTTTATCAATGCCTCCAGCTCATAAATATTCTGAATACGGTTGTTCACGATAAAGACCTGTCCGTTGCGGCTTATCTCAAAGTTTACCGCATCGCGGATGATCTCCATATCAAAGGTATGTACCTCCGTCTGCACCGGATAACGGTTAGGGGGCGGGGTGCCAATAGTAGAGAGATCCCGCGACCCCATCAGCGAGAACTGCAATGTACGCGGGATGGGAGTTGCCGTCATGGTGAGCGTATCCACGTTTACCTTCAGCTGTTTCAGCTTTTCCTTCACGGAGACACCGAATTTTTGCTCCTCGTCGATGATGAGCAGTCCCAGATCTTTGAACTCCACATCCTTGCCCACCAGTCGGTGTGTTCCGATCAGGATATCAATTTCACCCTCTTTCAGGCGGTTGAGAATCTCCTTTTGTTCTTTTGATGTACGCGCACGGCTCAGATAGTCCACCTTCACAGGAAAATTGACCAGCCGGTCGCTGAACGTATGGTAATGCTGGGTAGCCAGCACCGTAGTGGGTACCAGCACTGCCGTCTGCTTGCCGTCGATTGCAGCCTTGAATGCCGCACGGACAGCGATCTCCGTCTTGCCGAAGCCCACGTCGCCACAGATCAGCCTGTCCATTGGCTGCTCGCTCTGCATGTCGGCCTTCACATCGCGCGTAGCTTTTATCTGGTCGGGGGTATCTTCGTACATGAATGAGGCCTCCAGTTCCGTCTGCAGATAGGTATCCCTTGAGAAGGCAAATCCTTTTTCCTGCTGGCGCTGGGCATACAATTTAATCAGATCGCGGGCAATATCCTTTATCTTCGACTTTGTCCGCTCCTTCACCTTTTCCCATGCTCCGGACCCCAGTTTATTCAATTGGGGCGACTCCCCCTCCTTACCTTTGTACTTCGACACTTTGTGTAAAGCGTGAATCGATACAAACACGGCATCGTTGTTCAGGTAGGTAAGCTTGATCACCTCCTGTACCTTGTCGCCAATGCGCAGGCGCACCAGCCCCGCGAACTTACCGATACCGTGATCCATGTGCACCACAAAGTCGCCCGGTTGCAGCTGATTCAGCTCCTTGAGGGTTAACGCTATCTTTCCCGAGCGGGCCCTGTCGGACTTCAGGCTGTATTTATGGAAGCGGTCGAATATCTGGTGGTCGGTAAAGCAACATATTTTTAATGTCTCGTCGGAGAACCCCTCGTGCAACGTTTTGTTTACGGGCGTGAAGTCGATCGGATCGTTGCG
>NZ_DCEN01000020.1:0-3239 GCF_002316955.1 Proteiniphilum sp. UBA1028 | reverse complement strand
CGGACCTGTTTAAATAGCTTGACAGCCCGCATGAAATCGTCTTTCGAAAGGAGGTCTGCTTTTACGAACTCCACATCCTTCGGGTCTATGTGTAGTTCGTCTTCGTTGAGTGACTCCACCCGGCTGGTTATCCAGCGTGAATCTTCCATGCCGATGATTGCGGAGGGAGGAAGTGAGTCGAAGAGTGATGCCTGCTTCATGCCGCTTCGCTCAAACGCGGGAACAATACGGATGTCGTTGAATTGTTCCTTTGAGAGCTGCGTTTCCAGGTCAAAATTGCGGATGGTTTCCACCTCATCGCCAAAGAAGTCGATCCGGTACGGATATTCTGCGGAGAAGGAAAACACATCGAGGATACTTCCTCTCGCGGCATACTGCCCCGGCTCATACACATAGTCCACGTATTGAAAGCCATAACTCTCGAGCACCTCGCTCACAAACGATGAGTCCAGCATCTCGCCCACCGTCACCTTCAGAGTATTCTCTTTCAACTGTTCTCCCGAGACGGTTTTTTCCGCCAGCGCATCGGGATAACTCACAATAATCAACGGCGTATCCTCGCTTTGCAGTTTACTCAATGTTTCTGTGCGAAGCACTTCGTTGGCCGCGTCAAGCTGTCCATATTTCGACGCCCGTTTGTAGGCCGATGGAAAAAACAGCACTTCGCGCGAGCCCATAATCTGGGTGATGTCGTGATAGAAATAACCGGCCGTTTCCGCATCATTCAGGATGTAGAGATAGATGCGGGGAAACTTGCGAAACAAACCGACAGAAAACATGGCACGCGACGATCCGTGCAAACCGGCTACCGATAAAACATGCACGTTTTTCAGTAAAGAGCCTGCCGCTGTCATATTGGGGTGCTTCTCCACCCGCTGCTGCAATTGTGTAATGTCTAATGTTTCAACCATTCAGATGAAAGTACAAAGGTAACTCATTTTTTTATTACCTTTGTACCGTTTGAGACAAGAAAAAAGATATTTATGGAAATAGATTCCAGGCATATCCCCCGCTATATCTTCGAAACCAGCTGGGAAGTATGCAATAAAGTAGGCGGTATTTATACCGTTTTGTCTACGCGCGCCCGTTCACTTCAACAGCTATACAAAGACCGGATTTTTTTTATTGGCCCCGACATATGGAAGGAGAGAGAGAGTCCCTGGTTTACGGAAGACCGAAGCCTCTATTCATCGTGGTGTGATTACGCACTGGAGACCCAGCATCTTGAAATTCGTGCCGGCAGGTGGAATGTACCCGGGGAGCCCATTGTTTTTCTGGTAAAGTTTGAGCAGTTTCTGGAGAGACAAAATGAGATCTATGCAAAGATGTGGACCGACTATGAAGTAGATTCCATCTTTGCCTACGGTGATTATTTCAATTCAACCATGTTCGCCTATGCCACCGGCCTGCTGATTGAGAGTTTTTACCGTTTCCATCACCTGGAGTCGGACAATGTTATTGCCCACTTCAATGAGTGGATGCTGGGTGCCGGGGCACTCTACATCAAAAAGTATGTGCCTAAAATAGCCACGATGTTTACCACTCATGCCACCTCTATCGGACGATCTATTGCCGGCAACAACCTGCCTTTGTATAACCATTTGAAAGAATACAACGGCGATCAGATGGCGCGTCAGCTAAATATGGTAGCCAAGCATTCCATTGAGAAAGAGGCTGCCCGGAACGTTGACTGCTTCACCACCGTGAGTGAAATCACCGCCCGCGAGTGTGCCCAGTTTCTGCAGCGTCAACCCGAGGTTGTCACTCCGAACGGGTTTGAAAAAGACTTCATTCCGAAAGGAAACGAGTACATCCAGGCTCGAAAAAATGCCCGGAAAGTGTTGTTGAATGTAGCCGAAAAAACACTCGGCTATGCCGTACATCACGATGCGTTGCTGATAGGCATCAGCGGCCGTTATGAATTCAAAAACAAGGGAATTGATGTGTTCATCGAAGCCATGAACCTTCTGCGCACAATGCCGCAGCTGACCAAAGATATCGTCGCGTTCATCATGGTTCCCGGCTGGATCAGCGGACCACGGAAAGATCTTCAGGCCCTCCTGTCTAAAAATGGTTCGCCTACAGAGCATGATTCACCGGCGGGCTCTCCTTTTGTTACGCACAATCTTGTCGATCCTCAGCACGATGCAGTTATGAATCAGCTTCGTCATTATGGTTTCAGCAATACGAAAGGAAACAGTGTAAAGATTATCTTTGTACCCTCATACCTAAACGGCGATGACGGAATCTTCAACCTCTCCTATTACGATCTGCTGATTGGTCTCGATCTTTCTGTTTTCCCCTCTTACTATGAACCTTGGGGATATACTCCCCACGAGAGCGTAGCCTTTTCCATCCCCACCATCACCACCTCGCTTTCGGGCTTTGGTGTCTGGGCAAAAAGGCAAGGTGAACACAAAGGGTTGGACGACGGAATTGAAGTGATTCACCGTGACGATTATAATCACGCAGAGGTGGCCGAAGAGATCGCATCCATCATCTACGATTTCTCGCTGAAGAGCATTGAGCAGATAAAGATGCTGAAACAGGCAGCCGGCAGGTTATCGGATCAGGCCGACTGGTCTCATTTCATTGAATACTACCAGGAAGCCTATGGCAAAGCTTTGCATAATTCTTTCATCAGATTATCGAAACAACATAAACTTAAAGCGGATTAAAAATGTTATATTTGTCGGCGTAACGTAATATTCTGTTTCTCAACACCATTGTAACAGTCTATTGATTTATGCGTTATCGATATCAGAACTAAAAAAATTAAACAGCACAACAATGATTATTAAATCGAGTTATTCCAATACGCCAGTCTGGAAAGATATACATGTACATGCAGAGTTGCCTGCGCCGTTGCGTCCTCTGGAGGAAATAACCCACAATTTATGGTGGGTGTGGAATGAAGAGGCAAAAGCCATCTTCGAGAATCTGGATCCTGTGGAGTGGGAAAAGAGCGAAAAAAACCCGGTGGTGATGCTACAGAACCTGAACTCAGACATCACAGAGAACATGGTGAAAAATGAGGAGCTCATGCAACGCATCCGCCGAGTGTACGATAAATTCAAACAATATATGAATGAGCCGCACAACACGAAGCGGCCCAGTGTAGCCTATTTCAGCATGGAATACGGGCTCACGCATGTATTAAAGATCTACTCCGGTGGCCTGGGCATACTTGCCGGCGACTACCTGAAGGAGGCGAGCGACAGCAACGTGGACATGACGGC